>JBBSMJ010000084.1:0-6175 GCA_038233235.1 Actinomycetes bacterium
CACCGATGTGATCGGCGTCGTAGTGCGAGGCCGCGAGCCAAGCCACAGCCCCGGTGCCCAGCGCTGTCAGAGCGCCCTGGACCTCGTCGGCGCTGCCCTGACCGGCGTCGACGATGCCGATCTCCCCACAAGGACCTTGGACGACAGCTGCGTCGTTCTGCCCCACAGCCAGCTGGATGATGGTGAGTTCACCTGCGACCGCCTGCGCCGGCGTGGCGATAGAGGCTGCAGCGGCCAGTGCGGTCGCCAGTGTGACGGCCAGGACAGGGATGGACAGGCGCACAGGACAGTCCCTCGGGGTTGGACCGCCGTACCGTGGCGGAGCGAGCTGAGCAGCGAGCTGAGCATGGCCAATGAACCGCATTGTGACTGTAATCCGAGAAGCACCGGAAGCGGCGGGAGACGTCGCCGATCCACCGCACACCTCGACCAAGGCGGAAGCGGGATCCAAGATCAGCTGTGGACGATCACGCAATTCCTCAGGGGTAGCGATCACGTAATTCCCCAGGGCGTGGTCCTTTCGGGTGTTGTGTCTACTCGTCCTTGGCGTCGTTGTCCAAGGCTGTTTCTATGTCGGCGTCCGGTCCTTGATGATCTGACGCTGGGGGCTTTAGCCGGCGGCCCCGCTGGCGCCGGCCAGGTGGTCGGCGAAGCGCTGTTGCGCGGCTTGGCGGCTGACGCGTAGGGCGGTGCCGATCGCGGACCAGGGCTGGCCTTGTTGTCGGGCGCGGTGCACGGCGGCGGCGAGGTCGTGCTCGGCGGTGCGCAGGTCGCGGTGTGCCTGGTCGATCCAGTCCAGGACGTTCAGGTCGGCTGGGGCGTTCAGCCGGGTCGGTGACCGCCCTTTGCCCAGGGTGGAGCGTTGCTGATCGCAGGAGGCGCACAAGGCGATGTGGCCGTAGCGGACCACGGCCACGAGCTGGCAGCGCGGTCGAGTCGCTGGTTCGGTGGCGTAGAGGCAGCGGGTCGGCTCGGTCATGACGTCAAGGCCTTGTTGACGTCGTCGTCTGCCGGCTTCGGGCCGGTGCGGGGGCGTTTGCGGGGCCGGTAGCTGGGCCCTTCCATCAGGATCTGATGGCTGGTGTTGATCAGCCGGTCGAGCAGGGACTCGGCCACGACCGGGTTGGGGAACAAGGCGTACCAGTCGGTGGGGGCTCGGTTGGAGGTCAGGATCAGCGGCCGGGTGGCCGCGGCGCGTTCGGACACGAGCTCATAGAGGTCGTCGGCTTGAGCGGCGGTGAGTTCACGCATCGCGAAGTCGTCCAGGATCAGCACGGCGGGGCGGGTGTACTCGCGTAGCCGCCGGTCCCAGGTGCGGTCGGCGTGACCGCCGGCCAGGTCGGCCAGCACCCGGCTGGTCTTGACGAAGCGGACCTCGCCGCCGCGGCGGATCACTTGGTGTCCGAGCCCTTGGGCGATGTGTGTCTTGCCGACGCCCACCGGGCCGAACAGGATCACCGACTCGCCGGCGCCGAGCCAGCGCAACGCGGCCAGGTCGCGAAGGGCGGGCGCGGGCAGTTTGGGGTTGGCGGTGAAGTCGAAGCTCTCGATGGTGGCCTGTTCCTCGAACCGGGCTCGTCGCAGCCGGCGGCCGATCGCGGCGGTGTCACGTCGGCTGATCTCGTCCTCACACAGCACCTGCAAGAACTCCAGGTGGCCCAGGTCACCGGCGCGGGCCTGGGCCAGCCGGGTGTCCAAGGAGTCGAGCATCCCGGTCAACTTCAACGCGCGCAGTGCGGTGTGCAGGGCAGGATCAAGGACGGTCATGACAGGTCTCCGGTCGGTGTCGGCTCGGTGGCGGTGCGGGTGGCCGCACCAAGGGCGACCGCCTGGGCGCCGAGGTAGTCGGCCAGGTAGTGCGCCCAGCGGGAGGCGTCCAGCGGGCGGGCGATCGGGAACCGGGCGAGCTCGTCGATGACCTCGTGGCTACCCAGGCGCAAGAAGTCCTCCAAGATCCCCAGGATCTCGATGAGCTCGAGTGCGCAGTCGCGGTCCATCTCCCACTGCACCTCGTCGCTGCTGGCCTGGGCCGAGTGGGCGGTCATGCGCCGCTCTCGCAGCTGGCGTCGTCGGCGTCATCACCGGTCTTGGCACTGGCGGTCGTGATGGGCAGGGCGATGACCTCGGCCAAGGCAGGAGGTCGGTCACGGCAGCCGGGTTCGGCCTGTGTGGTGCTGAACAGGTCCTGCTGGCCGCGCAGGAACGCCGGGACGGCGGCGACGCGCTCGCCGCCCTGCTCGGCGCCGGGGCTGGCGGTGGTCTCGGTGCCAGCGACCAGGATCCCCTTGATCGTGCGGTAGGACGGATCCCCCACCGCCAGCGCCCTGGCGCAGGCCGCCTCCAGCCGAGACGGAGTGTGCGTCTCACGCAGCCCGAGGACACCTTGGGCGGCGCGTAGCCGGAACAGGGCGTTGTCGCTCAGCAGCCCGGCCAGCACCAGCTCGCAGGCCGGGCCGACCTGTTCGGCGGTGCGCCGGCACCAGGTCGGGGTGCGCATGTGGAACGCGATCTTCTCCGGCGGGTAGTGATCGAAGTTGGTGCGTCGTCCCTTCTCGGCGTGCACATGGGTCGCGACGACCTGTCCAGCGGCGATGATCTGCACCGTCGTCGCCGTGCTCCGGGCATCCACCCGGGCCCCGATCAGAGCCCACGGCACCGAGTACAACGCCCGGCCGACCTTGACGTGGATGTCCGGGCCGACCTTGCCCGTCGACCAGGTCGCCAACACGAACGGCGTCCGGGGCAGCGGACGCAACGCCGGGGCCTCCACCGCCGCGAACACCGCCGCCGGCGCCGCCCCGTCCAGCGGCCGGCAGGCCCGCGTCCCGGCCACCTCGCCCGACCAGCGGACCGCCTCGGTCTGCATCTTGGCCAGCGAGGTGAACTGTCGGCCGCGCCAGAACGAGTCCCGCACATACGGCATCGGCCGTTCGACCCGCGGCTTGTCCTTGGGCTTGAACGCCCGAGCCGGATCGACCAGGGTGTCGTAGTGCACGGCCAGCTCGGCGTAGGAGCGGTTGATCTTCGGGTCGTAAAGGTCCGGCTTGTCGACCCCGGTCTTGAGATTGTCCGGGACCAGCCGGGCCGGCACGCCTTCGAAGAACGCGAACGCCTCCACATGGCACCGGGTCCACGCCGCCTGGTCCATCACCAGCACCGGGCGCACGAACATGTGCCGCGAGCAGGCCAGCACCATCACGAACGCCCACACCGTGCGCCGGCGCGCGGTCACCGGGTCGACCCAGATCCCGAGCCGGCCGTAGTCGATCTGCGCCTCGCTCCCCGGTTCGGCGTCCACCGGCCGCAGCACCCGTACCTGCGAGCGGCGGACCTCCTCAGGCAGGTTCGCCGCCACCCACCGGCGCAGCGAGGCCACCGACGCCACCAGAGCGTGCTCGTCGACCAGCCGCTGATGGATCGTGGCCACCGTCACCTCGGCCTTCAGCTGGTCGCGGATGTAGTCGGCGTGCACCGCGATCGCTGGCCACGTCACCTGCCGCAACCCGGCGTCCAGGACCTGCGGGAACCACACCGCCGCCTTGGCCCGCCAGTCCGCCTCGGCCATCACCGGTGGCCCGCCCGGCACCAGCCCCTCGGCCTGGACCGGCGCCAGGTACTTGCGCACCGTCTTGCGGTCGATCCCCAGACTGTCGCCGATCTGCACCTGCGAACGCTTCGCGTCCCAGTGCACGTAGATCTCGATCAGATCGATCATCTCGAACGTCCTCCTCGCCATGTCGGCTCCTCACCTCGTCGGTGAGCCGGAGCCTGCGTCGGTTGGAGGACCACCCCCGCCACGCCACGCACGTCGTCCCCATGGGGAATTACGTGAACGACCTGGGTGGGGAATTACGTGATCGGAAACCCCTCACACCTGGGGAATTTCATGATCGCCGACACGCCCGCCACCTCGGCGCCCTCCAGCTCGGCCGGAGCCGCCGTGGTCGGCGTCAGCTTCGGTGGCTGCAGCCGTTCCAGCGCGGCCGCGAGCTGCGGTTGCGAGGGAAGCAGTTCCCGGGCGATCAGGACCACACCCACACCGGTGGTGGCGCCGGCCAGGACCGCCCACGTCACCGCGGCGGCCATCAGACACTCCGGGCAGGGCTGGTCGCGGGGCCCCGGGGGGCTGGCACCGTCACTGGGCTGAGCGAGCCGGTCGGCGGCAGGAAACGCGGCGCCCGCCGGCCGGCCGCCATCTGCCTCATCCATATCAGCACGGCCCCGTAGGCGGTGAGCAGCCCGGCGAGCAACGCCTGCCCGAACGGGCTGGTGTAGGGCTCGACGTAGGTTCGGTTCAACGCCATGACCGCGAGCACCCCGAGCGTGATGAAGGTGACCGCACGGGCGGTACTACGCGGCTTGGCCCGGTCCGCTTCGATCGCCCGGCGGGCCCGCACGTCCTCGGCGACGCTGGCCGCGAGGCCTTCGAGCACCGCAACCAGACCACCACCTGGCCGGCGGGCCGCCAGGATCAGGCTCGCCGCCACCAGGTCCCCGGTGGCATCATCGAGATCGTCGGCGAACGCCCGCAACGCCGCCTCCGTCGGCCAGTGCGCGGACAGCCGAGCGACCAGTGTCGCGACCTGCGGTCGGATCGCTGCCGGCGCCGAGCGCAAGCTCGCGGTGATCGTCTGCTCGATCCCCACGCCTACACCTAACAGCCCGGCCAGGCTGCGGGTCCACTCCTCCAACCCCTCGAGCCGACCGATGCTCGCGGCTGTCGCCGGCGGACCCAGCAGCTTCGGCACACCGATCGCCGCGATCGGCACCACCAGCACCATCAACGCCAGGCCGGTCACCAGCCAAGCCAGCAACCCGCCAGCTGCCGCCAGCAGCAGCATGAACTGTCGCCGCCGGCCGCGCGGGCCATCACCCGACCGGAGGACTCGGCGCAGCCACAACCCCACCACTGACGGCGGGGCTGCCGTCTCGGTGACCGGTACCGGCCGCAGCCCGGAAACGATCAGCAGCACTCCACCCAGCACGGCCGCAGCGGCGAGCGCGGCGAACAGCGCGGTCATGACCTCACCGTTGCGCCACCGATGCCACCGGACCGCAGCCACGCCGGGTCGAACCCGACTCGTTCCAAATCCGACAGAAATGACGGCGGTGTGTAGGGGGTGGGAAACGACCTCCCGTCGGGGTGAGCTTTGAAGATGTCGCTGACCGCGACGTGGTGCTCACCCTTGTTCACCTCGATGACCTCACTGATGAAGCGCCGCTTACGGCCTCCGCTTTGCGTGCGGTCATCCACCCCGAGCTGCACGATCAGGTCGATGTGGTGGGTGACCTGGCGGTAGGCGAACGCCTCGGTCACGTGCGGGCCGGCCGCCAACGCGCAGGTGACCAACCGTTCGATCGCGGCCCTCGCGTTGTGCGCGTGCGTCGTCGACAGGCTGCCGGAGCAGGTCTGCATCGCCTCGAACATCGCGAGGATCTCCCGGCCCCGGACCTCACCGACGATGATCCGGTCCAGGTTCATCCGCAGAGCGGCCTCGAGCAGCGAGTCCAGGGTGATCTCCCCCGCCGCGGTGCCGCCCAGCCCGCGTTCCCCCGTGCCAGGCCGGGCCTCCTGCGCCGTGACCCGGCGGTGCCGTTCGAGCGGCATCGCGTGCAGGTACAGCTCGTACTCGGTCTCGATCGTCCCCAGGTGCTCCCACGGGTCGATTTCGTTGCACAGCGCCCGGAGCAGCGTCGTCTTGCCCGCTCCCATGCCACCGGCGACCACCACCGACTTGTGCGCCCGGATCGCCGCCGACAAGAAGACGCACAGCGCCTCGTCGAGCATCCCCAACTCGCGTAGGTCCTCCAGGTCGACGTCGACCAGCTTGTGCTTGCGGATCACCACCTTCGGCCGGGGCGTGATCCACGCCCTGGCCGCCAACCGGGCCCGAACATCGACCCCGAGCGCCAGGTCCAGCAGCGGGTTCGCGGGGCTGAACGTGCGCTGCCCCCCGCCACTGCGCGCGGCCAGGAACGCGATCGTCTCGATCAGTTCCTCGTCGCTGTCCGCGACCGCCGGCCCGAGCTCCGGCTGACGATCGCCATAGATCATGTACACCTGGTCGTGGCCGGTGATCTCGATGTTCTCCACGTCCGGGTCGTCGACCAGCGGCTGCAGCCTGCCCAACCCGAACAACGCAGCGAAGATCGCCCCGGCCAGCGCGTGCTCCTC
>JBBSMJ010000085.1:0-6092 GCA_038233235.1 Actinomycetes bacterium
CGCGGCCGACTCGCCCGGCACTCAGCGGGTCAGGCGATGTCGCGGCGGCGACCGATGGCCCAACCGAGCAGGGCTATCAGCACGCCGTACGCCAGCAGCATCAGCAGCCCCGCCCACCAGGTCAGTAGGTCGAACCCAGTGAAGGCGCCCACCACGGCGGCACTGACGTTGTTCGGGGTGTAGGGCACGGCGCCGTCCACGTCAGCCAGCGACAGGCCACCAGCAATGAGCGGGTCGCCGACGAAGACGTACAGGATCGACACCAGGATCGCGGCGATCTGGTTGCGCAGCAGGACTCCGAGCGCCACGCCGATCACCCCCCACAACGCAATTCCGGGGATCGCCAGCAGCAGTGAGCGCAGCACCTCACTGTCGCCGAGACGGAGTTCGGCGCCGCGAGCGAGCACCACTGGCCAGGCAACCAGCACCGTGGTCACCTGCGAGACGGCCCCGTACAGCAGGCCGGCGACCAGAGCGACCACCATCTTCGCGACGATCACCCGGCCCCGGCTGGGTGTCGCGAGGAACGTCTGCGTCGCGGTCCGGTGCCGAAGGTCCGCCGCGCCGATGATGGCACCGAGGACCAGCATGACCAGGTAGCCGGACTGGTAGCCGGCGCCGTACACAGCGGTCAGGCCGGCGACCTCGTCCAGACCGGGGGAGGCAGGTATACCGGCGCCGAAGTTCTGACCGGCGAACAGGGCGGACGGCACCACGTTGAGGGCCACCAGGGCAACCAGGCCCAGCAGCATCCCCCACCACATCCGGGTCGTGGCCAACTTGATGAACTCGGCGCGGATCGTACGAGTCATCGCCGCCGCTCGCCTTCTGCCACGAGCCGGAAGAACGTCTGCTCGAGGTCGGTGGCGGCCGGCGCGAGGTATCGCAACGCCACCCCGGCGGCATGTGCCACATCCCCCACGGCGGCAACGTCCGCCGTCGCGACGCGCAGCCGGTCGCCGGGCCCGTCGGTGAGGGTCAGGCCGGCCGCGATGAGCGCGGCCCGCAGCGCCGCCGGGTCGGACGCGACGACCTCGACCCCCGCGGCTCCCCCGAGGCTCGTCAACGATCCCTTGTGAACAAGGCGGCCGCGGGCAATGACGACAACGTCGTCGACGCTCTGTTGGACCTCGGACAGCACATGGCTGGAAATGAGTACGGTCCGACCTTCGGCCGCGAGGTGACGCACGAGGGAGCGCAGCCAGGCGATGCCCTGAGGGTCGAGGCCATTCGCTGGCTCGTCGAGGATCACCACGTCCGGATCGTCGAGCATCGCCGTGGCCAACCCCAGGCGCTGGCGCATCCCTTGGGAGTAGCCGCCGACGCGGCGGCCGGCATCCTTTTCGAGACCGACTAGTTCGAGGACCTCCTCGACCCGTGTCGCCGCGATGCCGTGCGTGGCAGCGACCCAGCGGAGATGATTGCGCGCCGACCGCCCCGGGTGGAACGACGAGTTCTCCAGACCAGCACCGACGACACCAAGCGGCTGGCTCAGCTCGTGGTAGGGCTTACCGCCGATGGTCGACCGCCCGGCAGTCGGTCGGACCAGACCTAGCAGCATCCGCAGCGTCGTCGTCTTGCCGGCGCCGTTGGGACCCAGGAAGCCGGTCACCCGCCCCGGCTCCACCGTGAAGCTGAGGTCCTCGACCGCCACCAGCGAGCCGAACCGCTTGGTCAGCCCCTCGATCTCGATTCGCCGATCTCCGCGCCCGGCCACCCCGGCTGGAGTGCTCGACACCAGCGTCCCTCCGCCATCGCCGGTCGCGTCCGCAAGACCTGCCGACGCGCGAAGCACCAGGATGCGCAGCGCGCCGTACGCCGCCAGGCATCATAGGTAGTCGACCATGCAGGGCGACCCGCGCTTTCGGCATCAGGAGGACACGAACACGGTGACTGACATGCTCGGGGCGGTCACCCCGCGGGTGCGCTCACGACGCGCTGGCCTTGGAGCGGTGGCGCTCGCCGTCCTGCTGGCTGCCTGCTCCGGCGGAGCCGAGCCCGCCGCCCCCGCCACCGCGGACCTGGCCGCCTCCGGCGCCGCGGACCCGGCTACCCGGACGCCGGGGGCCAGTACGTCGCCCGAGCCCACGCCGGCACTGACGCCCGAGGCGACTCCGACTCCGACTTCGGCTCCGACTCCGACTCCGACTCCGACTCCGACTCCGACTCCGACCGAACTCGCCATCCCCAGTGACGAGCGGCGGTTGCGCCCGGCGCGCACCATCACCGGTGACATCTCCCCCAAGTCGGTCGTGGCTTCCGGCGACGGGTTGTTCTTCGCGCAGAACATGATGTACCGGCACACGATCACCGTGTACAACCGCGCCGGACGCCTCGTCCGCACCATCGACGACCGCGTCGACCTGTCCGACTACGGCGTCAAAGGCGGCGGTGTGGTCCAAGGCGCGCCGGTCGAGGCGGCCTTCAGCCCGGACGGACGCTACGCCTACGTCTCGAACTACTCGCTCTACGGGTCCGGGTACAACCAGGGGAGCGACTCCTGCTCCCCTGCCAGCGGGTACGACGACAGCGTCGTCTACCGCATCGACACGCAGACGCTGGACGTCGACGACGTGATCCCGGTCGGGTCGGTGCCGAAGTACCTCGCCGTCAGCCCGGACGGGCGCCGCCTCGTGGTGAGCAACTGGTGCTCCTACAGCGTCAGCGTGGTCGACACCGACACCGGTCGGGTGCTCGAGGAGATCGAGGTCGGCGCGTACCCCCGCGGCATCGCCATCGACCCTGCGTCCCGTACGGCCTACATCGCCGTCATGGGCAGTCGCCACATCGCCGCGCTGGACCTGCGCACCTACAAACTGCGCACCATGCCGGATATCGGGAACAGCCCGCGGCACCTGGTGCTCGACCCAACGGGTCGTTTCCTGTACGTCACCCTCAACGGCGACGGCACCGTCGCCAAGGTGCGCGCGCGCACCGGCGAGGTCGTCGCCCGAACCGCCACCGGCGGCGCGCCACGCTCCATGACAATCGCGCCGGACGGCCGTTCGCTGTACGTCGTCAACTACGAGTCGGCCAGCGTCAGCAAGCTGCGGGCCCGCGACCTCGAGTTGCTGCAGACGGTGCCCACCGCCCCCAGTCCGATCGGCATCACCTACGACGCCGAGCGGCACAACGTGTGGGTCGCCTGCTACGGCGGCAGCATCCTCATCTTCAACGACCGGCTCGCGTAGTCGTCGTCGTAGTCGCTAGATCCAGCTGCCGAACCACATGCGGGCGAGCCAGTCTTCGTACGGAATCACTCGCGCCGCCAACACCGGGTACAGCCAGCCGAAGTTGGCCAGCACCACTAGCAGATACGAGCCACCGATAACGGCGCCCACACGTCGGCGTACCGCAGTAGCTCCCGGCGGTCCGAGCACGAGGCCGAGGCACAGCGTCACCGCCAGCACGAGGAACGGCACGAACACCACCGCGTAGAAGCTGAAGATCGTCCGCTCGGAGTAGACGAACCACGGCAACCAGCCGGCGGCCACGCCCAAGAGCACCGCCCCGGTCCTCCAGTCGCGCAACGCCCACCACCGCCAGGCCAGCACGATCAGCGCGGCGATCGCCGCCCACCACAGCGCCGGCGTACCCACGCCCAACACCTCGCGCGCGCAGGTCTCGACCTCGCAGCCGAGTTGTCCGCGCGCCGGCTGGTCGTAGAAGTAGGACACCGGGCGGGCCAGCAGCAGCCACCCCCAGGGATGCGACTGGTACCCGTGCGGCTCGCGGAGTCCTTTGTGGAAGTCGAGAATCTCCGCGTGGTAATGCCACAGGCTGCGCAGCGCATCGGGTACGACAAGGGAGGCGAGGCCACCGGAGTTCTCCGGCAGCGACGCCCAGTCACGGTCCCATCCGTCGGGGGAGGCGAACCAGCCCGCCCACGACGTGACATAGGCGAGCAGCGCCACGCCCACCAGCGAGACGAACGCCGGTACGGCGTCGCGGCGCACTGCGGCCCGCCACGGCCGCAGCACTCCGGCCGTACGCCGGGCGCCGACGTCCCACAGCACGCTGAGCAGACCGAACGCGGCGAGGTAGTACAGGCCGTTCCACTTGGACGCGCACGCCAGACCCAGGCACACGCCCGCCGCAATACGCCAGGGCCGCGGGCCGAGTCGGGGACCGGGTCCAGCGACCGGCGCGCGCGCGTCGGGCTCTCCGCTCGCGGCCGCCAGCCGCGCCCTGCTCGCGTCCCGGTCCGCGACCAGGCAGCCAAACGCGGCCAGCACCCAGAACATGAGGAACACGTCGAGCAGCGCTGTACGGCTGGAGACGAAGTGCAGCCCGTCGAGCGCAAGCAGCAGACCGGCGACGCAGCCGAGCAGCGTGGAGCGGGTCATCCGGCGGGCAACCCGCGCGACCACCAGCACCGACAGGGTCCCGGCGACCACCGCGGCAATCCGCCACCCGAACGCGTCGTCGCCGAAGACGAGCTGGCCGAGCGCGATCGCCCATTTGCCGGCCGGCGGGTGGACGACGAAGCCGCCAGTGTCGTTCTCCTCGTCCCATTCGACGCCGTGCTCGAGCAGCTCCGGCGCTTCCTGCGCGTAGTAGGTCTCGTCGAAGATGTACGCCGCCGGGATGCCCAGCCGGTGCAACCGGAGACCACCGGCGATCAGCGCGATGGCGATCGGCCACAACCAACCGCGCCAGCCGTCGTCCGGCATCGGCGGTGCCAGCCGCTCGCGCAACGACGGGGACGGGCCGCCGCTGCGCCCAACCGCGACAGGGGGCACCCGTGGCAGCACCGTCCCGGTCGCTGCCGTCTCCGCGGTCATCACCGGCCAATGGTAGGAACGCCGCCGGCAACCCGGTGTCTCATCAGCAATGCGGCTACGGTCCTTCGGGCGGTGCTTGACCTGGGCAGGGCGCCCCGATGCCAAGTCGCACCTGCTTCTCGCGCCCGTCGGTCTTGACCGTCAGTGCGGCACACATCACCTCGTCGACGTAGTAGCCACCGGCGTAGACCAGCCACTTCGCGCTGTCCCCGGCGCGGGGCTGGCAGTCGGCGACGACCAGGCGATGGCTCAGGTCCCCGGAGCTTCCCCAGCCGATGGACATCCGATCAGTGATCTCGGGGGGCACTTGCAGTTCGAAGGTGGTATCAGCTCGAATCAACAGCCCGGACTTCGCGAATAGACGGGCCGGCCCCGGCTCTTCTCTGTCGAACGCCTGCAGGGCCGGACCGGCTCGGCTGGTTTGCAGGGCCACGACACCGAGGACGATCTCGTAAGCGTCGTCTGGAGGTTGTGCCCCGATGTAGTTCCTGCACTCCAATGCCGTCGAGTCGAGGATCGCTTCGGCGGGTGGTTCCGACTGCGGAGGCGAAGTCGCGACCGGAGGCATCCACGATCCCTGCGGCGTCGTCGTAGGCGACGCGTTGCGTGGCGAGGTGGTCCCGCTTTGAGTGCATGCGCTCATGACCGCCACGACTACCGTCGTCACCACAAGCCAGCGAATCGCCATCAGGCAATTTCACCACGGGTCCCCGGGGGCGGGGGGCGCGAAGGACGAGGCGCCAGGATGGGTGCATGAGCGGCCTGCTGATCCTGGCCGGGGCCCCGATCGGTGACCCGGCTGATGCCCCGCCGCGGCTGGCCGCAGAACTCGCCGAAGCCGATGTCGTGGCGGTCGAGGACACCCGGCGGCTGCGCCGGCTCTGCGCGGCGCTGAACGTTCCGGTCCCCGCCCGGCTCGTCTCCTACTTCGAGGGCAACGAGGTGGCGCGTACGGCGGAGCTGACCGCCCGCCTGCGCGACGGTGCCCGGGTGCTGCTGCTCACCGACGCGGGCATGCCCGCCATCTCCGACCCCGGCTTCCGGCTGGTGGCCGCGGCGGTCGCCGACGGGATCACCGTGACGGCGGTGCCCGGACCCTCCGCGGTGACGACCGCGCTGGCGGTGTCCGGGCTGCCCGTCGACCGCTTCTGCTTCGAAGGGTTCCTACCCCGCCGCGCCGGGGCCCGGGACGCGCGCATCCTCGAGCTGGCGACGGAGCCGCGGACGCTAGTCTTCTTCGAGGCGCCGCACCGCACGGCACGCACCCTGGCGGCGCTCGCCGCGGTGTTCGGCGGCAACCGACGGGCC
>JBBSMJ010000086.1:0-6058 GCA_038233235.1 Actinomycetes bacterium
CCCGAGGGACCGACGGATTCCGACGAGGTCGTCGACCTGCTCGCCGCGGGGGCGGAGCCCGGCTTGACCGCGATGCCGGCCGGCCGGTTCTTCGGGTTCGTGGTCGGCGGCTCTCATCCAGCGGCCTTGGCGGCGGACTGGTTGGTCAGCGCCTGGGACCAGAACAGCGGTATGCGCCAGGTCACGCCGGCGCACACGGCCATCGAGGACACCGCGGCCGGGTGGCTGCTCGACCTGCTTGGCCTGCCGGAGCAGGCGTCGGTGGGCTTCGTCACCGGCGGAACCATGGCCAACTTCGTCGGGCTGGCGGCCGGCAGGCAGGCAGTTCTGGACCGGATCGGCTGGGACGCGGGTCGGCAGGGACTGGCGGGTGGCCCGCGGGTGCGCGTTCTGGTCGGCGCGGAGCGACACGACACAGTGGACCTGACCCTGCGCTACCTCGGGCTCGGGGAGCCGGAGACGGTCAGTGTCGACGGCCAGGGAGCGCTGCGTGCCGACGCGCTCGCCGAGGCGCTCGCCGCTGGTGAGCCCGCGCCGACCATCGTGTGCCTACAGGCCGGCAATGTGCACTCCGGCGCCTTCGACCCGTTGCCGGAGGCGATCTCGGTCGCGCACGAACACGGCGCATGGGTGCACGTGGACGGCGCGTTCGGGCTCTGGGCGGCCGCCTCGCCGACGTACCGAAAGCTTGTCGAGGGCGCGGCCGACGCGGACTCGTGGGCGACGGACGCGCACAAGACGCTGAACGTGCCGTACGACTGCGGGTTGGCGATAGTCCGCGACCGAAAGGCCGTGCGCGCGGCGATGGGCATGCAGGGCGTGTACTTGTTGACCGACGCCGAACACGGTGATCCGTACGAAAAGGTTCCTGAGCTGTCGCGCCGCGGCCGGGCCATCCCCGTGTGGGCAGTCCTGCGGGCGCTCGGTCGCACTGGTGTGGCCGACCTAGTAGACCGGTTGTGCGCACACGCCGCCGCGCTCGCCCGAGGCGCCGCCGCGATCGACGGGGCAGAGGTGCTCAACGACGTGGTGTTCACCCAGGTGTGCGTCTCCTTCGGCGACGACGAGCGCACCCGCGAGGTCGGACGCCGCCTGATGGCGGACGGGACGACCTGGATGACCGGCTCCACCTGGCAAGGGCGAGCGGTCCTGCGCATCTCGGTGAGCAACTGGTCGACCAACGAGGACGACGTACGCCGCAGCCTCGACGCGCTGCGCCGCGCAGCTAGCTGAACAGCGATCAACCGGGAGGGCGGTACGCGGCGCTAGGCTCGGCCAGCCGCGGAGCAGACGACGAAGGGGACAGGGCGTGGGTGAGGGGCAGACCCGGCGCATCCGCAAGGTCCTCATCGCGAATCGGGGCGAGATCGCGGTGCGGATTGCCCGCGGGTGCCGCGACGCGGGCGTCGCTAGCGTCGCGGTCTACGCAGACCCCGACCGCGACGCGCCCCACGTACGGGTGGCCGACGAGGCGTTCGCCCTGAACGGGAGCACTCCCGCCGACAGCTACCTCGTCGTCGAGAAGCTGCTGAAAGTCGCCCACGACTCCGGCGCCGACGCGGTGCACCCCGGCTACGGCTTCCTCGCCGAGAACGCCGACTTCGCGCAGGCGGTCATCGACGCGGGTCTCACCTGGATCGGCCCGCCCCCCGCCGCCATCGACGCCCTCGGCGACAAGGTGAAAGCGCGCCACATCGCCCAGCGGGCCGGTGCCCCGCTCGTCGCCGGCACGGACGACCCGGTCGGGGACGCCGACGAGGTCGTCGCCTTCGCGAAGGAACACGGGCTGCCCGTCGCCATCAAGGCGGCGTACGGCGGAGGAGGTCGCGGCCTCAAAGTGGCCCGCACGCTTGAGGAGATTCCCGAGCTTTACGACTCGGCAGTACGCGAAGCAGTCGCCGCGTTCGGCCGCGGCGAGTGCTTCGTCGAGCGCTACCTCGACAAGCCACGCCACGTCGAGACGCAAGTGCTCGCCGACACCCACCGCAACGTGGTCGTCGTCAGCACCCGCGACTGTTCGCTGCAGCGACGTCATCAGAAGCTTGTCGAGGAAGCACCCGCGCCCTACCTCACCGCAGAACAGACCACCGAGCTCTATCGCGCGTCGAAGGCCATCATGAGCGAGGCCGGCTACGTGGGCGCCGGCACGTGTGAGTTCCTCGTCGGCCAGGACGGCACCGTCTCGTTCCTCGAGGTCAACACCAGGCTGCAGGTCGAGCACCCAGTGACCGAGGAGATCAGTGGCATCGACCTCGTTCGCGAACAACTGCGCATCGCCGATGGGGGCGAGCTGCCCTTCGGCGACCCGCCGCTGCGCGGCCACTCCATCGAGTTCCGCATCAACGGCGAGGACGCCGGACGCAACTTCCTCCCGACCCCGGGAACCGTGACGACCTGGCAACCGCCCGCCGGACCCGGCGTACGCATCGACTCCGGTGTCGAGCAAGGCAGTGTGATCGGCGGCGCTTTCGACTCTCTGCTCGCCAAGCTAATCGTCACCGGCACCGACCGGCGACAGGCGCTGGAGCGGGCGCGGCGGGCGCTCGCCGAGTTCGAGGTCGAGGGACTCCCGACCGTGCTGCCGTTCCACCGGGCGGTCGTCGCCGACCCCGCCTTCGCGCCGGAGGACGACGATCCGTTCACCGTCCACACCCGCTGGATCGAGACCGAGTGGACCGGTGAGGTGGCGCCCTACGACGGCGAGTCCGCCGACGAGGAGGAGCCCGCTGAACGCGAGCGGGTGGTCGTCGAGGTCGACGGCCGTCGACTAGAAGTTGTGCTGCCTGCCGGGCTCGGCGGCGCGGCGGACACCGGCGTACGCCGACGTCCCCGCCGCGGCCGGGCGAAGAAGGCAGGGAGCGCCGCGAGCGGGGATGCGCTCACCAGCCCTATGCAGGGGACAATCGTCAAGGTGGCCGTCGAGGACGGTCAGCACGTCGAGGCCGGCGAACTCGTGGTGGTTCTCGAAGCCATGAAGATGGAGCAGCCGGTCAACGCCCACAAGGCCGGCAGCGTCACCGGTCTGGACGCCGAGGTCGGCAGTACCGTCAATGCGGGCACGCCGATCTGCACCATCGCGGACTGACTGACCCGGCACGAGCGGTGGTGCCCGCGCGGCCACAGGCGTAGTAAGGACCTGAGCGGTCAGTCGGCGACGTACATCAGCCGGCGCGCCGCCTCGGTGACGCTGCCGGTCAGCGACGGGTAGACGGAGAACGTCGCCGCCATCTGGTCGACGGTCAACCGATGCTGGACGGCCAGCGCGACGGCGAGGATGAGCTCGCTGGCGTTCGGCGCGACGACCACACCGCCAAGCACGATCCCGGAGCCGGTGCGGGCGAACAGCTTGACGAAGCCGTCGCGAATGCCTTGCATCTTCGCTCGCGCGTTGGTGGCCAGTGGCAGCTTCACCGCATGCGCGGCGACTTCACCGGCGTCGACGGCGCGCTGTGAAACGCCCACGGTGGCGATCTCCGGATCGGTGAACACGTTGGCCGCGACCGTCTCCAGCCTCAGCGGCTGCACCGCCTCCCCGAGCGCGTGGTACATCGCGATGCGACCCTGCATGGCGGCGACGGAGGCCAGCGGTAGCACGCCGGTGCAGTCGCCGGCGGCATAGACGCCGGCTACCGATGTACGGGACACCTTGTCGACTGCGATGACCCCGCCGTCGCCCAGCTCGACGCCGACGTCCTCCAAGCCAAGGCCCGCCGAGTTGGGCACCGACCCGACCGCCACCAGGCAGTGCGTGCCGTCGATGGTGCGCCCGTCCTGCAAGGTGACCACCACGCCGTCGCCGGTGCGCTGCACCGAGGAGGCGCGGGAGCGGGCGACGACGTCCATCCCCCGGCGGCGCAGCACGTCCTCGAGCACCGACGCGGCATCCTGGTCCTCACCCGGCAGCACCCGGTCGCGGCTGGAGACCAGGGTGACGTGCGACCCGAGAGCCTGGTAGGCGTTGGCGAACTCCGCGCCGGTCACCCCCGAGCCGACGACGACGAGCCGCTCCGGTAGCACGTCGAGGTCGTACAGCTCTCGCCAGGACAGGATGCGCTCACCGTCGGGCTCGGCGTCGGGCAGGACGCGGGGCGTGGCACCCGTCGCCAGGAGTACGACGTCGGCGTCGAGCGTCTCCCCGTCCTGCCCCTCGACCTCGACTCGACGCGGGGCGGTCAACCGGCCTCGCCCGGCAACAACTTGCACGCCCACACCGCGCAACCGCTCGGTGATGTCGTGCGATTGGGCAGCGGCCAGCCGCTTCACCCGCGCGTTGACGTGCGTCACGTCGACGACGACCCCGCCGGTGTCTCGGTCGGTCCCACCGTCGAAGCGCACGCCGAGCGACGGCGAGTCGGCGAGTTCCACCATGGTGTCCGACGTGGCGATGAGTGTCTTCGACGGCACGCAGTCGGTGAGCACGCAGGCGCCACCGATCCCGTCGCTGTCGACCAGTACGACGTCGGCACCGAGCTGGGCGGCGACCAGCGCGGCTTCATAGCCGCCCGGCCCCCCACCGAGGATGGCGATGCGGGTCACCCGCACAGTGTCGCGGATGCGGCGCCGACCCCGCCGCTCGGTCCGTCCCTGACCGGCCGACAAGGCTAAGGTGCCGGCCGTGACCGACGCCGCCGACCCCTACGACCTGGCCGGTGCGGCCGCGGACCGGTTGCGGGAGCTGACCGGAGTCGACCGGCATGACGTCGCGCTCGTCATGGGATCCGGATGGCTGCCGGCCGCCGACGCGCTCGGCGTACCCGACGCCGACCTTGCCGTCACCGACCTACCAGGTTTCACCGCCGCCGCGGTCAGCGGTCACTCCGGCCGGCTGCGTTCGGTAGTGATCGGCGGCCGCCGCGCCCTGGTCTTCCTCGGCCGCACCCACCTGTACGAGGGCCGCGGCGTCGGCCCGGTCGTCCACGCCGTACGCACCGCGTGCGCCGCGGGAGCAGACACGGTCGTGCTCACCAATGCCGCCGGCGGGTTGCGCGAGGGCATGCGGCCGGGCCAGCCACTGCTCATCGCCGATCACCTCAACCTCACCGGCCGCTCGCCCGTCGTCGGGGCGACCTTCGTCGACCTCACCGACTGCTATGCGCCGGCGCTGCGCCAGTTGGCCCGCGAGTTCGACCCCGCCCTCGAGGAGGGCGTGTACGCCGCCCTACCTGGCCCGCACTACGAGACCCCGGCGGAGATCCGCATGCTGCGCAGCCTCGGGGCCGATCTCGTCGGCATGTCCACCGCACTCGAGGCCATCGCGGCGCGCGAGGCCGGCGCGCAGGTTCTCGGGGTCTCCCTGGTCACCAACTTGGCCGCCGGGCTGGCCGGCCAACCGCTGGACCACGCCGAGGTGCTCGCCGCCGGGCAGGCGGCGGCCGCCCGGATGGGCGAGCTGCTCCGCGGGGTGGTGGAGCGGCTGTGACCAGGCGGGTGCTGGTCACCGGCGCCGCCGGCTCGGTCGGCTCCGCGCTTGTCCCCGGGCTGTCATCACTTGGCTGGGCCCTGCGGCTGCTCGACCGGGACCTGCTGCCGGAGCTGCCCGCCGGCGCGGAGACCGTACGCGGGAACGCACTCGACCCGGCGGTCCTCGACCGCGCCTGCTCCGGCGTCGACGCGATCGTCCACCTCGCCGCGATCCCCCACGAGACGGACTTCGCCGACATCGTCGAGTCGCATGTTCACGGCACCTATCAGCTGCTGGAGGCGGCCCGCCGCGCCGGTGTACGCCGGGTGGTGCTCGCCAGCAGCAACCATGCGGTCGGCTTCACTCCGCGCGCGGACCAGGTCGGCATCGACATGCGCCCCCGCCCGGACGGCTACTACGGCGTCGGCAAGGCCGCCACCGAGGCGCTGGGCAGCCTCTACGTCGACCGCCACGGCCTGCGGGTCGCCTGCCTGCGCATCGGTTCGTTCCTGGACCGGCCGACCACCCGACGGCACCTGTCGACGTGGCTGTCCCCCGGCGACCTGGTGCGGCTCGTGCACGCCTGCCTCACGGCCGACGACCTGCGCTACGCCGTCGTCTACGGCATCTCCGCCAACACCCGCGGCTGGTGGGACC
>JBBSMJ010000087.1:0-5981 GCA_038233235.1 Actinomycetes bacterium
CACCGTGCCCGTGTTGACGATGAGCAGGACCGTCGAGCCCGTGGAGACGGCCCAACCGACGTGGCCAGCGTTCTTGATGTAGCCGCCGCGCGGGCCGGTCTTCCGGCGGTACTCCTGCCGCTCCTTGCCGACCGTCACGGTGAGCTTGCTGCCCTCGTGCTCGTAGGTGACGGCGTGGACGGCTCGGTGACCGGCCGCGGCGAGCTCCTGCCAGATCTTGGCGTTCTTCTCGGGCGGCGCGCGAGGGACGAAGAACCTCATGAGGCACCACTCAACAGTTGGCCAGGGAGCCGCTCGGGGGCGGACTCGGTCAGGCTCCGGCGAGACTTGTTGCCGTTCAACTGGATTACCTCACACGAGGAGTCACGTCGCCAGCCGACAACGCAGCATCCGCTTCTCGGCATGAGAGGTCGACGCTCCTCCATCCAGAAGGCCGCTCTGTTCGACGGACGCTCACACGCGTGATCGCACCCGCCCCGCGATCGACCTGCCGGCCCGCGGGTGTCGCCAACTAGTGCCACCTCTCGACCTTCCCGTGTCTTCGTCGCCGGCAGCTGAAGTGCAGGTCCTCGATGACCCCCGAAACGCCAGAAGCGTAATCCTCTGCTGACTCTGCGGATAGGCCTCCCCGTCTCGGACTTCATGACTTGGCCAGCTTCACAGCGATCTTGGTGAACCGTTGACGCTCGCTGCAGCGATAGTGCTGGTGTGGACAACGTGAGCGATGACGAGCTGCTCGCTCTCATCGCCCGCGCCAATACCGCGGCCTTCCATGAGCTCTACGACCGGCATGCCGGGTGGCTCCTTCTCCGGCTGAAGCGACGCTGCGCCGACCCGGGCTTGGCCGAGGAGGTCCTGCAGGACACCTTCGTGTCGGTGTGGCGAAGCGCCGGGACGTTCACCGCCGGTTCCGCGGGGGGCTGGCTATGGACGCTGGCGTCACGACGGCTTGTCGACGCCCTGCGGCGCGCGGACCGGGCGCCGCGCAAAGCCTCTGAGCCGGTAGAGACCGCGGTACCGGGTCCGCACGACGAGCTGTGCGACCTGACGTACGGAGATCTCGGTACGGCTCTGTCGCAGCTGTCACCAGAACTACGACAGGTGCTGCAGGCCACGGTGCTCGACGGACTGAGCACCCGCGAAGCCGCCGTGGTCCTGGGCATCCCTCAGGGAACCGTCAAGACGCGGGCGGCACGGGCCCGCGCGGAGCTGAGAGCAGGGCTGGCATGAGCACCTGGCACATCGACGCACAGGCGGCAGAGGCCTACGCCGACGGCCGACTCGACGACCCTGCCGCCTGGTCCCTGGAGGCCCACGTCGAACAGTGCAGTGACTGTGCCCTGGTGGTGTCGTCAGCCGCGGACCCGTTAGCGCTGGCGCAGCTCCGAGAGCTGATCGACCAACGCCTCCGACCGCGTGTACGCGGATTCGTCTGGCTGACCGTCACGCCGGCGCTGAGCACGGCGTGGCTGGCCGCTGTGGCGGGCGTGGTGCTCGGTGTTCTGGCGCTGGACCTGCTGGACTCGACGTCGGTGCCGCTGCTGCTCCTGGTGGCGCCGCTGCTTCCGCTGCTCGGACTCGCGATCGGCTGCTCGGCGGCGGTGGATCGCAGCGCCGAGCTGATGGCCAGCACGCCGATGCCGGCGCTGCAGGTGCTGCTGTGGCGGGCCGCCGCTGTGCTGGTGGTGAGCGTGCCGCCCTTACTACTCGCATCGCTGGCCACCGGCACCGGAGCGTTGCGCTGGCTCGCACCATCGGCGGCCCTGGTCGCGCTGGCGTTAGCGCTCGCAACGCGCCTGCGGGTCGAGGCGGCCACCGGGTTCGCGGCAGCGCTCTGGGTGGCGGTGACGCTGGGTCCCGCCGCGGTGGCGGTGCCGTCCCCGCCTGGCCTTCGTGGTGGCGCGACCCCCGGCTGGCTCGTACTCACGGCGGTCAGCCTGGTGCTCCTCGCGCTCCGGCAGGACCGACTCGACCACTGGCACAACCGGACGGGAGCAGGACGATGAGCGTGCGTGTCGACGGGTTGAGCTTGGCCTACCGCAAGACCCGGGTGCTCGACAAACTCGACCTCAGCCTGGACGGCGGGGTCCACGGACTTCTGGGGCCCAACGGGGCAGGCAAGACGACCCTGGTCCGGGTCCTGGCCACCGTGCTGCCGCCGCATGAGGGGACGGTGAGGCTGCTGGGCAACGACGTCACGAACCGCCGTGAACGCACCGAGCTGCGTCGTCGCTTGGGCTACCTGCCCCAGCAGCTGGGGTACTTCCCGGGCTTCACCGTCCGGGAATTCGTCGAGTACATGGCCTGGCTCAAGGAGGTCCCGGCGGCCCGGGTGCCGGCCGCGGTCGACGACGCCCTCGAACGGGTCGACCTCACCGAGCGGGCCGACAGCCGGATGCGGACGCTGTCGGGCGGGATGCTGCGCCGGGCCGGCATCGCCCAGGCCATCGTGAACAACCCCGAGCTGCTGCTGCTCGACGAGCCGACCGCCGGTCTGGATCCCGAGCAGCGGGTCGGCTTCCGGGCGCTGCTACGCGCGCTCGGCCAGGAGTCGACCGTCGTCGTGAGCACGCACCTGGTCGAGGACGTCGCCTCGGCCTGCTCCGGTGTGGTGCTGCTCGACGCCGGCCAGGTGCAGTGGACCGGAACCGCCGACCAGCTCGCCGCCGCAGGTGTCGATGGCGTCGGCGACACTCCGAGCGAACGCGGCTACCTGGCGCTGCTGCGCGGGGCCAGGGCGTGAACCGCGCGCTGGGCATTGAGCTGCGGCGTGGCGTCGGGGTCTGGGCGTCGGTGCCGTTGATCGCGGCGGGGACCGCGATCGCGCTGGCACACCCGCGCGACTGGGCCGGCGACTGGCTCGGCTGGGGCTACTACCTGCGCATCATGCTCATCGTCGTCGGACCGCTGGTCGTGGCGGTCGCGGCCTGGCAGGGCGGTCGGGAACGGCGCCGCGGGCTCGTGGAGCTGCTGGACAGCACCAGCCTGTCACCGCTGCGGCGCTCGCTGGCTGCCTACGCCTCACCAGCGGTATGGGCCTCGCTGGCTTTCGGGGTGGTGGCGGCCGCGATGGGGGCGGTGACCGCGACCCACTCGACCTACGCAGGCCCACCGATCCTGCTGGCCCTGTCCGCGGTGGCGGCGGTAGTGATGTTCGCAGCCCTCGGTTTCGTCGCCGGACGCCTACTGCCCTGGCGGGGCACCGCGCCCCTGCTCGCCATCACCACCTACGTCGCCGTCGCCGCGACCGCCTACACCGATGCGCCCGCCGCGTACCTCTCACCCGGGGTGCAGCTGTTCTTCTCTGACTCCCCCGCCCGGTGGTGGGCCCCCACGACGGCGGCGGTGTTCCTGTCCGTCGCAGCCGCCGCGCTACTGCTGCTGGGCCCGCGAAGCCGCTGGCTCAGCCCAGCCGCATTGGTCCTGGCGGTGCTCCTCTCCCAACCCGTCATCCGGGCCGGCGAGGACGCGTTCACCGTCGATGCCGCCGCCGAAGCCCTGGTCTGCGCGGACGGCTCGCCGCAGGTCTGCCTCACCCAGCGCCACGCCGGTCAGCTGCCCGAGGTCGCCGCCACAGTTCAGCAGGTGCTGGCCGGGCTCGAGGTTGCCGGCCCGATCAACGAGCAACGCTTCGGTGAGGAGTACCTGCGAGAACAGGGGACCCTGAACACGCTCTACCTCGGCGCCGATCTGAACGGTCAGGCCGACCTTGAGGTCGTCAGGGAGGACGCCGGGAACCTCGCCGTTCAACTGCGCTGCGACGGCCCGGTCGACCCACCCGACGACGATGCCTACAGCGCGACCTTCGACATGGCCGCCTGGGTGCGCGACCGGCCGGAACCCCCGTACAGCGGCGTGCTGCAGGGCCGCAGCGAGCAGGAGGTCCTGACGCTCATCAAGGCGGTAGCCCCAGCGGCAGCCCGCTGCGACCTCAAGGCGGTCCAGGGCCTGCTGGACGCACCGTGAGGCTGCTGCTGCTCTACGCACGCAGCCGAGGTGCGCCGACCGCCGTGCTCGCAGTGATCGCGCTCTGCCTCGCCGGAGCCGGCGCCGGACAGTGGCTCGCAGCTCGGCCGACCCTGGACGACGCGACCGCCAGGTTGCCGGTGACGGTCGCGCTCGCCGTCGCGGTGGCGGTCGTGCTGGCCGGCACCCTGTTCAGCCCCGCCGACGAGATCGAGCGGACCGCACCCAGGCCGTGGCAGCGCTGGCGCGCCTCACACGCCACGACGCTGGCCATTGTCGGAACCGTCTTCGTCGCGCCAATTCTGCCGACCGCCGTGCACGGACAGGCGGCCCTGCTCCGCAACACCGCCGGCCTGCTCGGACTCGCGCTCATCGCAGCCGTCTTGGTTGGCCCACGCCTGGCGTGGGTTCTCCCCCTGGGGTACGCAGCCGCCGTCTACCTGTTCGAAGGGCTCCGTGACAGCCCCGACCGAGGCGTGCTCACTTTCCTCCTCCAGCCAGGAGTCAGCCGAAGCGCGCTCGCCGCAGGTCTGCTGCTCCTAGCGCTCGGGATTGGCTCGTGGGCCAAAGCCGGCCGAAACGCGCTGCGCTAGTCGCCTACCTCGCCGAGTCCACCCGACGCAGGACGAGCGGAACCGTCAACACGTTCACAAGCAGCAGGGCAACCAGCAGGACGCGAACTGCCGCGGGCCGGTAACCCGGGGAAGATCTGACGCGACGTGCGCTAGTACCGGCTAGGAGGTGCTTGCACCCGCCCCACCGGAGGCGTCCGCAGCCTGGCGGGTGGGCGCGGCTCGAGGCTTGCCTGGCTGCGGAAATCTCGGAGAACCGCGGGGGCTAGTGGTCACCTCCGCTAGTTCGTCGGGGGTCATGCTGCTTGTTTCTCGTGCTCGGCGAGACAGACGAGGTAGTCGTGGTCCCATCACACTGGCAATCGATACGGAAAGCCCCTTTTGTCGGATCGGGCGGACAGTGCGCCCCCGCAGCGCTACGGTGCCCGAAAGGGGGGCAGTGTGGCGCGGCAGGCAAGGAACTCTCAGCCTGGCGGGATCCGCAGTTCCCCCACCGGGCGCGTACCGCAGTGGGTGCTCGACGAGGCGATGGGCAAACGGGTCAGCCCCGTGCCCTTCCGAGGTGCGACCAGCACGCCAGCGAAGCGCGGAAAGGTCCGAGCCCGCTTCCGGCTACTCGGCGCCCTGGGACTCGCCGGCCTGCTGGGTGTCATCGCGCTGTACCTTGACGCCGCCGCGGGACCGGGACTTTCGCTCGCGGCGCCTGGCCCGGCCACAGGGTTCGAGGAGGCGAAACGCCCGCTCGGGACACCACCGGACGTGGGCCCTGTGACGGAGGGTCAAGGCTTCCGCTTCTTGCGTCACGAGGACAACGGCGATCCCGTCACCTGGTCGCCATGCCGGCCCATCCACTACGTCATGCGCCCCGACAACGCGCCTGCCGGCGGCGAGGCGATGCTGTTGGACGCCATGGCCCGGATGAGCTTCGCCACGCGACTGAGCTTTGTCAACGACGGCCCGACCACGGAGGGACCCTCCGAGGACCGCTCGGCCTACCAGCGCGATCGGTACGGAGACCGCTGGGCACCGGTGCTCATCGCCTGGGCGACCCGCGCCGAGGTCCCCGACTTCGGGATCGACATCGCGGGTGAGGCGGGACCGAGCTCAGTACGGACGCCCAGCGGAGACACGACACACGTGTCGGGCGTGGTCTACCTCGATCCCGTCAAGATCGAGGAGATCCGGCGCGGCGCCGGCGAGGCGGCTGCCCAGGTCACCCTGCTTCACGAGTTGGGCCACCTCGTCGGCCTGGCCCACGTCGATGATGAGGCGCAGATCATGTTCCCTCGCGGGAACGGCAAAGTCGTGGACTATCAGGCCGGGGACCGGGCCGGCCTTGCTGCCCTGGGGCGGGGACCCTGTCAGCCGGACATCTGAGCCCATCGGCGCACAGACTTGCTTCCCGCGCTGGCGTAATGCTCACGCCCGTGATCGCACCCGCCC
>JBBSMJ010000088.1:0-5971 GCA_038233235.1 Actinomycetes bacterium
GGTCGTCTCGACGTAGACCGGTCCGGTCCCGTCGGCGCGGTGGAACGCGATCCGGTGGTAGGCGCCGGCACGATCACGGTCCTCCAGCTCGGCCTGGGCAACGGCCGTGCGAAAGGTGACGTCCCACAGCGTCGGCGCCTGGGCGGCGTACGCCTCGCCGCGGGCCAGGTTGCGCAGAAACGCACGCTGCGCGGTTGCCCGAGAGCGGTCACTGATCGTGGTGTACATGAGCGACCAGTCGACGGACAGGCCAACGCGCCGCCACAGCTCCTCGAACACCCGCTCGTCCTGCATCGTCAGCTCTTCGCACAGCTCGACGAAGTTGCGCCGGGAAATCGGGCGTTGGTCCTTGCCGGGCTGTTCCGGAGCAGCGAAGTCCGGGTCGTACGGCAACGACGGGTCGCACCGCACGCCGTAGTAGTTCTGCACCCGACGCTCGGTCGGCAGGCCGTTGTCGTCCCACCCCATGGGGTAGAACACCTCGCGGCCGCACATCCGCTGATAGCGGGCGATGATGTCGGTGTGGGTGTAGGAGAAGACATGTCCCACATGCAGCGACCCACTGACCGTCGGTGGCGGCGTGTCGATCGCGTAGATCTGGTCTCGCGTCTTCGACCGGTCGAAGCGGTAGGTGCCCCGCTCCTCCCATACCGCCGACCACCGCTCCTCGATCCCGTCGAGGGTCGGCTTGTCCGGTACCCGGGCCGGTCGGGGTTCGGGCGCGCGCTGCTCCATGAGACGTGATCCTAAGGACGGCGTCCGTCCTGCGTCGTGGCAGTTTGCTGTGCCTAGACTCGCGCGCCGTGAGTGGTGAGGATCCGGCGGTGGCCCTGCGTCGCGTCGAGCGAGAACTTCTGGGCCGCTGGCCGGAGTCGCGACTGGAGCCCTCCCTGGACCGGATCCGGGCTCTGCTGGACGTGCTGGGTTCGCCGCAGCGGAGCTATCCCGTCATTCACCTCACCGGCACGAACGGCAAGACGAGCACCGCGCGCATGATCGACGCGCTCTTGCGTGGGCTGGGGTTGCGGACCGGCCGGTTCACCAGCCCCCACCTGGAGTCGGTCACCGAGCGGATCGCGCTCGACGGGCAGCCGTTGGACGCCGAGCGCTTCGTGGCCGCGTACGACGACATCGCGCCGTACGTCGAGCTCGTCGATGCTGACCAGCCGTTGCCGCTGTCGTTCTTCGAGGTGCTCTCCGGTATGGCTTTCGCCGCGTTTGCCGACGCCCCCGTCGACGTCGCGGTCGTCGAAGTCGGCATGGGAGGCGGTTGGGATGCCACCAACGTGGCCGACGGTAAGGTCGCCGTCCTCCTGCCGGTCGAGCTCGATCACACCGCCTACCTCGGGGACACGCCGGCAGCGGTGGCAGTCGAGAAGGCCGGCATCATCAAGCCGGGCGCGGTGGCGGTGCTCGCCCAGCAGAGCGTCGACGTCGCGGAGGTGCTACTGCGTCGAGCAGCCGAAGTGGAAGCCACCGTCGCCCGCGAGGGCATCGAGTTCGGCGTGGTGTCGCGCGCAGTGGCCCTCGGCGGCCAACTGGTCACCCTGCAGGGCCTAAAGAGTAGGTACGACGAGCTGCTGCTGCCGTTGCACGGCGCCCACCAAGCGCACAACGCCGCCTGCGCTGTCGCCGCTGTGGAGGCGCTCGTCGGCTCGCAGCCGCTCGACGCGGAGGTGGTCCGTACGGCGCTCGCCTCGGTGGACTCTCCGGGTCGTCTCGAAGTCGTGCGGCGCAGCCCGACGGTCGTACTCGACGCCGCGCACAACCCGGCCGGCGCCCGCGCCGCGGTGGCCGCGTTGGAGGAGGCTTTCGACTTTACCCGGCTCATCGGCGTGGTGGGCGTGGTCGGCGACAAGGACGTCCTGGGCATTCTCGAGCCGCTCGAGCCGGTGCTGGCCGAAGTCGTGGTGACGCAGAGCACCTCGCCGCGCGCCCTGCCCGCCGACGACCTCGCCGCGCTGGCCGTCGGAGTCTTCGGTGCGGACCGGGTCGAAGTGGTCCCACGGCTCGACGACGCGCTGGAAGCCGGCGTACGGCTTGCGGAGGAGGACGGCGTCGTGGGCGGTGCCGGCGTACTCGTCACCGGCTCCGTCATCACGGTGGGGGAGGCGCGCCGGCTGCTGCGCTTCCCCACTGTTCCGGCTGGCGTCGAGGACAGCTGAGCCGTGCGCCGGCTCGCTGCAGCGGTCCTCTTCTTCGAGGCCATCGTCATCGCACTCGCCATCCCGGTGGCGGTGACGCTGGAGGACGTGGACGGTGCAGTTGCCGCCGCCGCGCTCGGCGGGCTAGCGGTCGGGTGCCTCGTCGTCGCCGGACTGCTGCGCCGCCGCTGGGGTTACCTGCTCGGCTGGGTGGTGCAGGTACTGGCCGTGGCCAGCGGACTGTTCGTGCCGGCGATGTTCTTTCTCGGGTTCGTCTTCGCCGTGCTGTGGTTCCTCGCGCTCCGCGTCGGTGCGGCGGTCGAGGGCAGCCCCGAGCGCCGGTAGTCGAGCCGAGTCGAGGGGGGCTGCGCCGGTAGGCTGCGCCGCACATCCGCACACCGCACGCCCCGACGTTTGAGGGAGCCCACGTGTCCGAGCGCAGCCTGGTGCTCGTCAAGCCCGACGGCGTACGCCGTGGCCTGGTCGGCGAGGTGCTGACGAGGCTGGAGCGCAAGGGTCTCCGGCTGATCGCGGTAGAGCTGCGCACGCTGGACCGGGACACGGCCGAGCAGCACTACGCCGAGCACGAGGGCAAGCCGTTCTTCGCGGACCTGGTCGAGTTCATCACCTCCGCTCCGTTGGTGGCGGTCGTCGTCGAGGGACCGCGGGTGGTCGAGGCGGTCCGCACGCTCATGGGAGTCACCGACCCGGTGAAGTCCGCGCCCGGGTCGCTGCGGGGCGACTACGCGCTGGAGATCGGCCAGAACCTCGTGCACGGCTCCGACTCGCCGGAGTCCGCCGCTCGCGAGGTCGCACTCTTCTTCCCCGAGCTGTAGCCCCTCGCCCCCGAGGCTGCCGCCCTCGCCCTCTCGCCCTTCCCGTCCGCCCCTCCACGATTGGGTGAAGGGTCCCTTCACTCGAACCTATTGGATGAAGGGTCCCTTCACTCAGGTTCGGTGGGGGGTCCGGTGGGCGGGTCCGGTGGGGAGGTCCGGTGGGCGGGTCCGGTGGGGCGTTGGGGCGGTCCGTCAGGGAGGGGCGGTGATCGTTGCGGGTGGACGCCACGCGGGGCGGGTTACGCTGAGGTGACCATGCACCCCTGTGCACCCTTGCTGCCGGAGGGGTCCCGTGCCTGCTGACGTGTCCGTCGAGTCGCTCTTCTCGCGCCTCGAGGCGCTGCTTCCGCGCGTCCAGAAGCCCATCCAGTACGTCGGTGGCGAGCTCAACGCAGTCGTCAAGAATTGGGACGAGGCCGACGTCCGCTGGTGCCTGATGTACCCCGACGCCTACGAGGTTGGCCTCCCCAATCAAGGCGTGCAGATCCTCTACGAGGTGCTCAACGAGCGGCCGGGCGTGCTGGCCGAGCGCACCTACAGCGTGTGGCCAGACCTCGAGGCGCTGATGCGCCAGCACGGCGTACCGCAATTCACCGTGGACGCTCACCGACCGGTGGCCGCGTTCGATCTGCTCGGAGTGAGCTTCTCCACCGAGCTGGGCTACACCAACCTGCTCACCGCCCTCGACCTGGCCGGCATCCCGCTAGAGGCCGTCGACCGCACCGACGACCATCCGATCGTCCTGGCCGGTGGGCACGCAGCCTTCAACCCGGAGCCGATCGCCGATTTCCTCGACGCCGCCGTGCTCGGCGACGGGGAGGAGATCGTGCTCGCGATCACCGAGGTGGTCCGGGAGTGGAAGAGCGAGGGCAGCCCCGGCGGTCGGGAGGAGCTGCTGCGCCGGCTGGCGGTGAGCGGCGGCGTCTACGTCCCGCGCTTCTACGACGTCGACTACCTGTCCGACGGCCGGATCCAGCGGGTGGCGCCCAACCGTCCCGGCGTCCCGTGGCGGGTGGCCAAGCACACGGTCATGGACCTCGACCGGTGGCCCTACCCGAAGCACCCGCTGGTCCCCCTCGCCGAGACGGTGCACGAGCGGATGAGCGTGGAGATCTTCCGCGGCTGCACCCGGGGGTGCCGGTTCTGCCAGGCCGGCATGATCACCCGCCCGGTCAGGGAGCGCAGCATCACCGGCATCGGCGACATGGTCCAGGCAGGATTGCAGGCGACTGGTTTCGAGGAGGTCGGCCTGCTGTCCCTCTCCTCCGCCGACCACAGTGAGATCGGCGCCGTTGCCAAGGGTCTCGCCGACCGGTACGACGGCACGAACACCTCGCTGTCCCTGCCGAGCACCCGGGTCGACGCCTTCAACGTCACCCTCGCCGGGGAGCTGTCGCGTGGCGGTCGTCGGTCGGGACTGACCTTCGCCCCCGAAGGCGGCTCGGAGCGCATCCGCCGC
This sequence comes from Actinomycetes bacterium, assembly GCA_038233235.1. Lineage (GTDB taxonomy): Bacteria > Actinomycetota > Actinomycetes > JBBSMJ01 > JBBSMJ01 > JBBSMJ01. The sequence continues at coordinate 4,440 of JBBSMJ010000088.1, forward strand.
GTTATCAACAAGATGGTCAGCGAAGACGACCTCATCCGTACGGTCACGACGGCGTACGCCCACGGCTGGCGGCAGGTGAAGCTCTACTTCATGTGCGGCCTCCCCACGGAAACCGACGAGGACGTGCTGCAGATCGCCGAGCTCGCCAAGCGGGTCATCGCCGCTGGCAGGCAGGCCGCGGGGCGGGGCGACATCCGCTGCACCGTGTCGATCGGCGGTTTCGTACCCAAGCCGCACACCCCCTTCCAGTGGGCGGGCCAGCTCGACCACGAGGCGACCGACGCGCGCCTTGCCAAGCTGCGCGAGGCGATCAGGTCGGATCGCCGTTACGCCAAGGCCATCGGCTTCCGCTACCACGACGGCAAGCCGGGGATCATCGAAGGCTTGCTGTCCCGCGGCGACCGCAGGGTCGGCCGCGTCATCAAGGCGGTGTGGGCGGAGGGCGGCCGGTTCGACGGGTGGAGTGAGCACTTCTCCTTCGACCGGTGGATGCGCTGTGCTGACGCGGCGTTTGCCGGCGCGCCGGTCGACGTCTCCTGGTACACCACGCGGGAGCGAGAGCACGCCGAGGTACTGCCTTGGGATCACCTCGACGCCGGACTTGACCGCGAGTGGTTGTGGGAGGACTGGCAGGACGCGGTGTCCGAGGTGGAGGTCGACGACTGCCGGTGGACTCCGTGCTACGACTGCGGTGTATGTCCCGGCATGGGTACGGAGATCCAGGTCGGACCGACCGGTCGGCAGCTGCTGCCCCTCACGCCCGTCCGCGCGGGCTGAGCGATGGGGCGTCGCCCCGACCGTCCTCCGCAGCCACCTCCGGTACAGCGGCTGCGGGTGCGCTACGCGAAGCGGGGCCGGCTACGTTTCACCAGCCACCGGGACTTTCAGCGGGCACTCGAGCGAGCACTGCGGCGCGCGGAGCTGCCGGTTGCGTTCTCTCAGGGGTTCTCACCGCACCCGCGGATCTCTTATGCGGGCGCGGCGCCGACCGGCGTGGCCAGCGAGGCCGAGTACGTCGAGATCGCGCTGACCCGCCGCTGTGATCTCGAGGCGGTGCGTACGGCGCTGGACGCGTCCTTACCGCCTGGGTTGGACGTGCTCGAGGTGGTGGAGGCGAACAGTCCGGACCTGGCGGCACGGCTGCAGGCCTCCGTCTGGCTGGTACGTCTTCCGGGCGTCTCCGCCGATGCGGCTGCCTCGGCCACATCGCGGTTCCTCGCTGCGGACGCCGTGGAGGTAGAGCGGCTCACCCGCCAGGGTCTGCGCCGCATGGACGCCCGGGCTCCCGTCGTCAGCATCGACCTGGTGGGCGACGCGGAGGTCGGGATGGGCTCTGAACCGAGTGAGTGTGCGATACTGCGAGTGGTTGTCCGGCACGTCACACCCGCCGTACGACCCGACGACATCATGACCGGCCTGCACGTCGTGGCCGACCTCGCGCCGCCGTCACCACCCTTGGTGACCCGGCTGGCGCAGGGGCTTCTCGATGAGCAAGCGGGCACTGTCGCCGACCCGCTCACCGCCGATCGGCA
>JBBSMJ010000089.1:0-5958 GCA_038233235.1 Actinomycetes bacterium
ACCCGTCGGCGAACCCGTCGGTGACCCAGTGGGCGAACCCGTCGGCGAACCCGTCGGTGACCCAGTGGGCGAACCCGTCGGCGAACCCGTCGGTGACCCGGTCGGCGAACCCGTCGGGGACCCAGTGGGCGACCCGGTCGGCGAACCCGTCGGGGACCCAGTGGGCGAACCCGTCGGCGAACCCGTCGGGGACCCAGTGGGCGAACCCGTCGGCGAACCCGTCGGGGACCCAGTGGGCGACCCCGTCGGCGGGCGAGCGGTGCTCGTCCGAGTCACCGTGGATGATGCAGACGGTGACGTAGTCGTCGTACGGGCCGGGCGGGCCGTGGAACGGGTCGGCGACGGCGCGGGGTCCGGTGGCCGGGGGCGAGCGCTGGGGTCGCGCGGCGGGGTCGAGTCGCCAGCGGGCGGGACTCGCACCTCGACGGACGGCACCAGCACCGTGCGCCCCGAGGCGTAGGCATCGGCGAGGGTGAGCACCGAGGTGACGTAATCCCAGGAGTGGTTGTAGCTGAAGACCGCCTCGGCGCGGTCGGACATCAGTGACAGGTCGCGGTCGCCTGCGCAGAGGTAGCCCGCAGCCGCCAGGGTGGCGTCGAAGATGTTGTTCGGGTCCCGGACGCCGTCGCCGTTGCCGTCGCGGCCGCTGTTCTCCCACGTGGAGGGGATGAACTGCATCGGACCGACAGCGCGGTCCCACGTGCGGTCACCGTCGAGAGATCCGCCGTCGGTATCCGCGATGGCCGCGAAGTCGCTACTGCCATCGAGCTGCGGACCCAGGATGGGCGGACGCGTGTCGCCGTTGCCAAGGATCACCGAGCTACGGGCGTGATGTGACTCCACATGGCCGATCGCCGCCAGCAGCGGCCAGGTGATCCGGCAGCTCGGGTCGATCCGGCGAGCGGTACGGGCAGCCTGCCGGTACGCCGTGAAGATCAACGGGTGGGCGCCCAGCACTCGCGCCTGCGAATACGAGAGACCCAACCCCCTGACCGTTGCGGTATCGGTCGGCCCCTGCGGCAGCCGCGCCCCGACCAGCCCCTGGTCTCCTGCCGTCAGCGGTTGCTCCCCGGAGGCCGCTGCGGTGGGCGGCGCGGCGGGCGGCGTGGTGGTGGGCAGGGCGATCAGGAAGGGCCCGACCTGGCCGGCGGGAGCGGAGGACGCCTCCAAGATTCGGTCGGCGGGCAGTAGCCCCGACGGAACGGCGGGGGTGGCGGCGACGGCAGCCAACGCAGCAGCCGCCGCATAGCCCACGGCTACGCGCCGACCCCGCCGACGGTCTTGCCGCCGGCCACGCGTCAACGCCATGCGCACCCCCTCTGTGTGCCTTCGGAACCCTACGCCGTTGGGCTTGCATCCGGCAGGGGGGTCCCGAGAACTCGTGAGAAATCGGACACTTCTGACCCGTCAACGGCCGAGGCAAGAAATCGGGTCAGTGGCCAGCGTCGTGCCACGTCTTTCCTGCCCCCACGGACACATCGAGGGGTACCCGCAACGCGTACGCCGACCCCATCTGCCGGCGGACGAGCTCCTCCACGGCCGCCCGCTCCCCCGACGCCACCTCGAGCACCAGCTCGTCGTGCACCTGCAGCACCAGCCTGGACCGGGCACCGCTGGCCCGCAGCTCGCGAGCGACCCCGAGCATGGCCACCTTGATGATGTCGGCGGCGGAACCCTGGATCGGGGCGTTGAGCGCCATCCGCTCCGCCATCTCCCGGCGCTGGCGATTGTCGCTGGTGAGGTCCGGCAGGTAGCGGCGCCGACCGAGGATGGTCTCGGTATAGCCGGTGCGCCTGGCCTCGTCGACAACGTTGCGCAGGTAGTCACGCACCCCGCCGAAGCGGAGGAAGTATTCGTCCATGAGCGCCCGCGCTTCCTCGGCGCTGACCCCGAGCTGGCGGGCCAAGCCGTACGCCGAGAGGCCATAGGCGAGGCCGTAGGACATCGCCTTGATGCGGGCCCGCAGCGCCGAGGTCACCTCCGTGCCTGGCACCTGGAAGACGCGCGCGGCCACGGTGGTGTGCAGATCTTCCCCGGAGGCGAAGGCGGCGATGAGGCCAGCGTCCTCGCACAGGTGCGCCATGATGCGCATCTCGATCTGGCTGTAGTCGGCGGTGAGCAGGCACTCGTAGCCCGAGCCCACGATGAAGGCCTGCCGGATCTGGCGCCCCTCTGCGGTGCGGATGGGGATGTTCTGCAGGTTGGGGTCGGTCGAGGACAACCTGCCGGTGGAGGCGATCATCTGCTGGAACGTGGTGTGGATGCGGCCGGCGTCGTCGACCATCGGGATCAGGCCGTCGATCACCGTCTTCAGCCGGCTGACGTCCCGGTGGCGGAGCAGATGCTCGAGGAACGGGTGCTGTGTCTTGACGAACAGATCCTGCAAGGCTTCGGCGTCAGTGGTGTAGCCGGTCTTGATCCTCTTGGTCTTGGGCAGCGACAGCTCCTCGAACAGGACGACCTGCAGCTGCTTCGGCGAGCCGAGGTTGACCTCCCCACCGATGACGGAGTACGCCGCCTGCGCCGCGGACTTGACCTCGCCGTCGAAGTGGGCGGCGAGGTGTGCCAGGTGGTCCGTATCCACTGCGATGCCGACCCGCTCCATGTCGGCGAGCACGCCGACGAGGGGCAGCTCCACCTCGCCGAGCAGACGCCGCTGGCCCTTGCGGTCGAGCTCGTCGTCCAGCACGGCAGCGAGGTCGGCAACGGCGCGGGCCCGGACCATCTGCTGTTCGGCGGCGTCGTCGTCTGGTCCGCCGTCGAGGGTCAACTGCCCCGCGGGCTCCCCTTCCGCGCGGAGCTCGCGGCGCAGGAAGCGCAAGGACAGATCGGCAAGGTCGAAGGACCGCTGCCCGGGCAGGGCGAGGTAGGCCGACAGCGCCGTATCGCTGGTGACCGCCTCCAGCGCCCAGCCCTGCGCGGCGAGCGCCAGCATCGGGCCTTTCGCGTCGTGCACCGCCTTCGGCCGCTCAGGATCGGCCAGCCACCCGCCCAGCGCGGCGTCATCATCCGGGGTGAGCTGAACAGGGTCGATCCATGCGGCCGCCTCGTCGACGCCGGCCAGGGCGAGTCCGGTGATCACGCCCCCACCTCGTCCCCAACTGCCGGCAACTGACAGGCCGGTACGTGTCTCGGCCGACGTGTGCTCGGCCAGCCACTGGGTGAGGTCGCCCGGCTGCACCAGCGACCCGTCGACCTCGAAGCCCGCCTCGGCCTCCGGCTCCGCCGCCTGCAGCGTGGCGTACAGCCGCTCGCGGAGCACGCGGAACTGCAAGGCGTCGAACACCTCGTGCACGCGCTCCCTGTCCCACTGACGACGAGCGAGACCGTCTGGGCCCACCTCGAGCTGGACGTCTCGAACCAGCTCGGTGAGCTCTCGATTGCGCAGTACGTTGGCCAGCTGGGCGCGCAGCGCGTCGCCTGCCTTCCCGCGCACCTCGTCGACTCGGTCGACGAGTTCCCCGAGGGAGCCGAACTCTCGGACCCACTTGGCCGCGGTCTTCTCCCCGACACCGGGGATGCTGGGCAGGTTGTCGCTCGGGTCGCCGCGCAGCGCGGCAAAGTCGGGGTACTGCCGAGGGCTCAGGCCATAGCGCTCCTCGACGGCGGCGGGCGTCATCCGACTGAGGTCCGACACGCCCCGGCGTGGATAGAGCACGGTGACGTTGTCGCTGACCAGCTGGAACGCGTCGCGGTCGCCGCTGAGAACGAGGACCGCGTAGCCGGCCGTTTCGGCCTGGGTGGCCAGGGTCGCGATGACGTCGTCGGCCTCGTAGCGGGGCACCCGCAGAGTCGGTATGGACAGCGCATCGAGAACCTCACCGATCAGCTCCACCTGCCCGCGAAAGTCTGCGGGCGTCTCGGGCCTACCGGCCTTGTATTCGGCGTACGCCTCGGCGCGGAACGTCTGCCGGGATACGTCGAAGGCGACCGCGAGGTGGGTGGGCTGTTCGTCGCGGAGAGTGTTGATGAGCATCGACGTGAAGCCGTATACGGCGTTGGTGGGCTGGCCAGTCGTGGTGGAGAAATTCTCCACGGGGAGTGCGAAGAAGGCCCGATAGGCGAGCGAGTGCCCATCGACGAGTAGCAGGAGAGGTCGCTTCCCGTCTACCTGGCCGATCCCGCCTCCGCTCAGGTCCGCCGCGATCACGGGTCGAATCCTAGGTCGGCCCTCGGACAGTTTCGCAGGCTAGCGGCCGACCTCGCGGCGCAGTAACGGGCGCCGGGAGGGGCGTCGCTGGCTCAGCGTCGTGCCGTTGATGCGCGCCGGACGCGGGTCCGGGGAGAGCTTGCGCCGCAGGGCTGCGGCCGGAGCGGCCCGGCGTACGACAAAGGGGGCGAAGCCGAGTCGGGCGTAGAAACGATTTGCTTCACGCAGCGCCGGATAGACGCTGACCATGACGTGGCTGGCGCCGACCTCCTCGGCGTAGGCCGCGGCAGCGGCCACCAGCGCCCGGCCGACCCCGCGGCGACGAGCCCGCCGGTGGACGACGACGTAGTTCAGGTGGACCGCCCGGGTCTCCGCCAGCGGGGTAGCTGCGGCTTCGGTGAGCACCGCCATACCGGCCGGCTGCCCGGCGAGGGTGGCGAGGAGGAGGCGGATGGCCGGGTCCGCGAGCGCCTCCTCCAGCCGCACTTTCGGACTGACCGGGCCGGCAATAGCCGACCTGCCGCCGTTGGCCTCCGCCCGCAGCTCTGCCCAGAGCCCCACCAGATCCGGAACATCGTCCGGACCTGCGTCACGCACCTCCACGAGCGGCCGTGCCACCGCGCCTCCTGTAGCGTCCGGGCACGTCCGGAGCGACCCGTGCCCTACGGCTGACCAACGATTCCCCGCGGAGCTTGGGCTCCAACTGGAGCGGACAGTACGCCGAAAGGACTCCCGCCGCAGCCCTCCTTTGGTCAAGTTCGGGCAAGATCAACTCAAGGTCACGACGTTCACACGAGGAGTGCTTGTGTTCCGGGGCGCGGGGACGGTGCTCAACGTGCTGACCGTGCTCGTCGGCGCAGGACTCGGCGTGCTGCTGGGTCACCGACTGCCCCAACGGGCTCGCGACGTAGTCACCGACGGGCTCGGGCTCCTCACCTTGCTGGTGGCGGCACTCAGTGCCGCCAGCGTCGTCGATCCCGCGCTGCAGGCGGAAGTGGGTGGCGGCGCGCCGGTGCTCATCGTCCTGGGCGCGCTGCTCGTCGGCGGCATCGTCGGCTCGCTGCTGCGGATCGAGCAGCGCCTCGAGCGGCTCGGCGGAGCCGTCCAGCGCCGGCTGGGTTCCGGCGCCCCCTCGGCTGCAGGAGGCCGGGAGCGCTTCATCGAGGGCTTCGTCACCGCATCCCTGGTGTTCTGTGTCGGTCCGCTCACCGTGCTGGGGTCGCTATCGGACGGACTCGGCCGGGGCATCGACCAGCTCGCTCTCAAGTCCACGCTGGACGGTTTCGCGGCGGTCGCCTTCGCGGCCTCGCTCGGGTGGGGAGTGGCCGCCTCCGCACTCACCGTGGGAGTAGTACAGGGTGGGCTGACCCTCACCGGCTTTCTTCTCGGCGGCTTTCTCTCCGACGCCCAGGTGTCTGCGATCACGGCGGCGGGGGGGCTGATGCTCGTCGGGGTTGCCCTGCGGTTGCTGCGAATCCGCCCTGTCCCGGTGGCTGACCTGTTGCCGGGCTTGCTCGTCGCGCCGATCCTCGTCAGCGTCGTCTCCGCCCTCCGCTGAGCCGAGATCAACGCTCGCCGCGGACGCCGTCGCGATGCGCGTGGAGGTGGACGGGGCGAATGGACCGCGACTCGCCATGGCGGAATCGGCCAACCCCTGCTGCCACCCCTGGGCTGGCGGCTATGCTCCGGCCCTGATCGCGACCGGGACAGGCCGTAGCGCGCGCATGAGCAGACCACGTCGTACGCCGCGAACGCCATCCCCTCATCGGAGGAGCCACGGTGCGAAGAAGCGCAGCCCTCGCCGTCGC
>JBBSMJ010000090.1:0-5924 GCA_038233235.1 Actinomycetes bacterium
ACGACTGACACCGACACGACTGACACCGACACGACTGACACCGACACCCTGCCGCCGTACCGCGCCTACCCCGAGACCTCACGCCCGGACGAGCCGCCGCAGGGCTCGCGCCGGCAAGGATCCTCCCGTCGCCGCGGGGCGGCGCTGCTCGCCGCCACCGCGCTCGCGGCCGGACTGGTCGGTGGCGGTGTCGGCGCCGCGGTAACCGCGGCGAACGACGACCCCCGCGCGCCCGTCAGCGCTCTCGATGTCAGGACAGCGTCGACTGCGACCGGACAGCAGGCGCCGGCCGGAACCGTCGAGCAGGTGGCCGCCGCCCTCCTGCCGAGCGTGGTCTCGATCGCCGTCCGCACATCCGCCGGCGGCGGCGAGGGCACCGGCGTCGTGCTCGACGCGGACGGGCTCGTCCTCACCAACAACCACGTGGTGGCCGCCGCCGCTGAGGGCGGCACCGTGACGGTCACGTCGAACGACGGCAGCAGCGGGGCCGCTCGCATCCTCGGACGCGACCCGGTAACCGACCTTGCCGTGCTGCGCGCTGACGGACTGGCCGGTCTGGTGCCCGCGCGGCTCGGCGACTCCGGGTCCCTTGCCGTCGGGGAAGACGTAGTGGCGATCGGCTCGCCGCTGGGCCTCTCCGGCACGGTGACCAGCGGGATCGTCAGCGCGCTGAACCGACCGGTGCGGGCGGGCGGATCGCCGACGGCGTCCGCAGATCGTACGAGCGTCATCGACGCCATCCAGACGGACGCCGCTGTCAACCCGGGCAACTCCGGCGGCCCGCTGGTCGACCGCGACGGTGCGGTGATCGGCATCAACTCGGCCATCGCCTCCCTCGGCGCCGGGGCGGGCGGCCAGGCGGGGTCTATCGGCCTCGGCTTCGCCATCCCGATCGACCAGGCCCGCGACATCGCCCGGCAGCTGGTCGAGTCGGGCACCGCGGAGCACGCCCAGCTCGGTGTCAGCGTCGGCGACTCCGCCGCCGTTGGGTCCTCCTCCGCACCGGCCGGGGCGGTGATCGCCGCCGTACAACCGGGAAGCGGCGCCACCGACGCCGGCCTGCGCGAGCGTGACGTGGTCACCAAGGTGGACGACCGCCGGGTGGACAGCGCCGACGCGCTCATCGCCGCCGTACGCTCCCACCGGCCAGGAGACAAGGTCACGGTGACCTACCTGCGTGGCGGTGCCACCCGCACCGCCACGGTGACGCTCGGCAGCGACCGCTCGTCCAGCTGACGACGTAGCCCGGGCGTTCCCGCGGCCCCGCCGCCCCCGCCGCCGCCTTCGAGTGAAGGGACCCTTCATCCAATAGGTTCGAGTGAAGGGTCCCTTCACTCGGATCCAGCGGGGCCCAAGTGACGGCGAGGTTGTGGTGTCGCCGCGGGTCGGTACGCGAGAGTGAGCGGCATGATCGGACGTAGGCATCATGTGGTCATCGACTGCCCCGACCCGGCGATGCTCGCCGCGTTCTACTCTGAGCTGATCGGGTTGCCGGTGACCTACCGGGCCGACGACTGGGTGGTGATCGCCGAAAGCGACACCACGCCGGGGTTCGCTTTCCAACTCGTCCGCAACCATCAGCCTCCGCAGTGGCCCGACCCGACCCGGCCGCAGCAGTTCCACCTCGACGTGATGGTCGATGACCTGGCCGCCGCCGAGCCACAGGCGCTCGCACTGGGGGCGCGGCGCCTCCCGCAGGGCGACCACGTGTACGCCGACCCAGCCGGTCACCCCTTCTGCCTGATCCCGCGTCCCGGGTGGGCTTCACCTGTCCATCCCAGCAGCCCCTGACGTCGCAACAGGAGCGCTGTCTACGTCGTCCACCCAGCGAGTGGCCTCGGACCGTGGGTACCGTCCGACGGGTGACGGTGAACAAGTCCGGAACCCTCCCCGGAGGGTTGGCGCGGCGTTCTCTGCGGACTGCGCGGCTACTGTCCCTGCCCGCCGGCGCCGTTGCCCTCTCTGGTGAAGCGCTGCTGCGACGGGCCGCTGGACAGGACACGGACGTCGTACGCCGGCAGCTGCGCGCCCGTAACGCAGCCCGCACCCGGCGGGTGCTCGGCGAGCTGAAGGGCGGGGCCCTCAAGGCCGGGCAGCTGCTGGCAACCGTCGATGCGCTGTTCCCGCAGGACCCGGAGGCCACCTGGACCGTGGCGCTCGCCGAGCTGCCAGAGTCGACGGCCAGCGCGCTGCCCTTCAGCGAGGTCGAGCCGGTGCTGGCGGCGGAGCTGGGCGCCGACTGGCGCCGCCGCTTCACCGAGTTCGGCGAGAGGTCGGTGGCCGCCGCGTCGATCGGACAGGTGCACCGCGGCGTCTGGCACGACGGCCGAGCCGTAGCCGTCAAGGTGCAGTACCCCGGCGTACGCGAGGCGCTGGCTGCGGACCTCGCGGTCGTGTCGGCGCTGACCCGGGTGACCGCCCTGGTGGCCCGCGGCATGGCCCTCCCCCCACTCGTCGCGGAGATGCGTCAGCGGCTGGCCGAGGAACTCGACTACCACCGAGAGGCCCGGGTGCAGCGCGCCTTCGCCGACGCCTTCCGCGACGACCCGGAGGTGCGGGTGCCCGAGGTGGTCGCGGTCAGCTCACGGGTGCTCGTCACCAGCTGGCTGGACGGCCGACCGCTGACGCGGGTGGCGGCATCCGGCAGCGCCGCAGAGCGCGACCGGGCAGGCGAGCTGTATCAACGGTTCCTGCTGTCCGGCCCTGCCCGAGCTGGGTGGCTGCACACCGACCCGCACCCGGGCAACTTCCGGCTCTGCGCCGACGGTCGGCTCGGCGTACTCGATTTCGGCTCGGCGCTGGTCATGCCGGACGGGATGCCACACACGTTCGGGCGGCTCATCAGCGTACTGCTGCGCGGCGAGGACGCCGAGGTGCTGGCCGGGTTGCGGGCGGAAGGATTCGTCCGACCGGGTGCTCGCCTGGAGGTGACCAAACTGCGCGACTACCTCGCGCCGTTCACCGCACCCGCCCGGCACGAGCGGTTCCACTTCAGCCGGGATTGGCTGCGCTCACAGTTCGCCCGCATCAACGATCCGCGTAATCCCGACTTCGCGGTCGCCCTGCAGTTGACCATGCCGGCCGAGCACCTGTTCACCCATCGCGTGTGGCTGGGCTGCGTCGGCGTCTTGAGCCAGCTCGACGCCACCGTGCCGGTACGCGGGGAGTTGCTGCGTTGGCTGCCCGGCTACATGCCGCCGGAGCAGTCGCTCTAGGTGACGAGCGCGGTGGGAGACGGCTGGGTGTCGTCGTACGCGCCGCTGGTGAGCACGTCAGCGAGCTGCGCCGCCGCATCGACGACCTGGCGGTGGGTGAGGTAGGGCGCGGCGAAACCGAACCTCATGAGGTCCGGCTGCCGGAAGTCGCCGATGACGCCGCGCGCGATGAGGGCCGTCACCGCCTTGAAGGCATGTCCGTGCCGCAGCGCCACTTGGCTGCCCCGCCGAGCAGGATCGCGTGGAGTGACCACCTCGACGGCATCGGGCATCAGCCGGTCGACGGCGTCGATGAACAGCTCGGTCAGCGACACGCTTTTGGCGCGCACCTGCTCGATGCGTACGCCGTCGAACGCGTCCAACGACGCTTCCAGCGTCAGCATGCTGAGCATCGGCGGAGTGCCGCAGCGCCCGCGGGCGATTCCGTCAGCGGGCTCGTAGTCCACGGTCATGGCGAACGGGTCGGCGTGACCGTGCCAGCCGGACAGCGGTTGGTCGAACGCCTCCTGGTGGCGGGCAGCAACATAGAGGTACGCCGGCGCCCCCGGCCCCCCGTTGAGGTACTTGTAGGTGCAGCCCACCGCCAGGTCGACGTCGTGCACGTCGAGGTCGACGGACACGGCTCCTGCACTGTGGGAGAGATCCCAGCACGCAAGGGCGCCCGCGCGGTGGGCCACTGCGGTGACCGCGGGCAGGTCCCACAACTCCCCGGTGCGGTAGTCGACGTGGGAGAAGGCGAGTACGGCGGCATCGGCGACGGACGGCGCGGGGGACTCACCCGCCAGCACCTCGTGCGGCATGGCGTAGACGACGCGGCGGTCCAGTAGCCGGGCGACGGACTGGGCGATGTAGGTGTCGGTGGAGAAGCTGGCCGGGTCGGTGACGATCGTCGTCCGGTCCGGGCGCATCCGGCAGGCGGCGACCAGCACCTTGAACAGGTTCGCCGACGTCGAGTCGCCGGCGACCACCTGCTCGGCAGCAGCACCGATCAGTCGACCGATGCGGTCACCGATGCGGGTCGATGCATGCCACCAGTCGTTGTCGTTCCACGACCGGATGAGGTCGTGACCCCACTGTCGTGTGACGATGTCAGCGACCACAGCGGGCACGTGCCGCGGCAACGCACCGAGTGAGTTGCCGTCGAGGTAGATGACATCGTTGGGAACGGTGAATCGTTCGACGATCGGCGCAAGCTCGTCGGCGGCATCGAGCGCTGCCGCTCGCGCGGTCAGCGCAGGCCGCCCAGGCGTGCTCACGACTGGGCGTTCACGACTGGGCGGTACGGGCGAGCACCCGCTCCCGATGTTGGTCGCGCCTGTCCTCGAAGCGGGAGGCGGCGACGTCAAGTTCGTCAAGGAAGGTAGCCAGCTGCTCGCGCGCCTTCTCCCCTTCGCCGCCGAGTCCCTCGATATCCCAGACCTTCCAGGCGCGCAGCACCGGGGCAAGCACTTCGTCGCGGTGGATGCGCAGGTCGTAGACGCCGGCCATAGCGATCTGCACCGAGCGCCGGGCGAATCCGGCGATGGTGCTGCCCGGCATCTGGAAGGTGCGGACGACGTCGTAGACGGCTTCCAGCGTCTGCTCCGGCGCGATGTCGAGCGCAGCCGCCAGCACGTTGCGGTAGAAGATCATGTGCAGGTTCTCGTCGAGCGCAATGCGCGCGAGTAGCTGGTCGCACAGCGGATCGTCGGTGAAGCGACCGGTGTTGCGGTGCGAGACGCGAGTGGCCAATTCCTGGAACGACACGTACGCGAGGCTGCGCAGCATCTCCTCGTCGTACGGATTGTCGTAGCCCTGCGTCATGTGCACCATGCGCTCGCGCTCGAGCGCAACCGGGTCGACCGCACGCGTCGCGAGCAGGTAGTCGCGGATGGCCATGCCGTGGCGACCCTCTTCGGCGGTCCACCGGCCGATCCAGGTGCCCCAGGCGCCGTCGCGGCCGATGGCCTGGGAAATCTCCCGGTGATAACTCGGCAGGTTGTCCTCGGTGAGCAGGTTGACGACTAGCGCCGTCCGGGCGACGGCGCTGACTCGTGACTGTTTCGGGTCCCAGGCGTCGCCGTCGAGGACGCCGTCGAAGTCGCGGCCCTGGCTCCACGGCACGTACTCGTGCGGAAACCACTCCTTGGCCACGCTCAGGTGCCGGTCGAGCTCGGTGGCGACGACGGGATCGAGTTCGCGCAGCAGCTCAGGCTGCGACAAGTGGGTCATGACGTCAGGCTACGGCCCTCGGTCGCCGCAGCGGCGGGAGAGGGACCGCAATCCCTGCTCCCGCCGCGTGCGACGATCACACAGCCGACCGATCAGAAGCTCAGCTTCTGTCCGGGGAAGATGAGAGCCGGGTTGCCCCCGATGACCTCGCGGTTGGCGGCGTAGATCGAGCGCCACCCACCGTCCACGTCGAGCTTCGCGGAGATCTTCACCAGTGTGTCGCCGCGGCGCACGGTGTAGGTCTTCCCCACCGACGCTGACGACTGCTGCGGCGCCGCGTGCGTGTGCGGAGCCGGTGCCGGGGCGGCCTGCTCCGGTGCGGGAGCCGGCTTCGGTGCCGGTGCCGGTGCTGGTGCCGGTGCCGGTGCCTGCGTGGAGACGTCCGGGCTGCCGCCGGCATCCGTCGACCGCAGTCCGAGCCGTGCGGAGCAGGTCGGCCAGGCACCCCAGCCCTGACCGGCGAGGACTCGCTCGGCAATTGCGATCTGCTGCCCACGG
>JBBSMJ010000091.1:0-5915 GCA_038233235.1 Actinomycetes bacterium
CACCGCCGTTACCGCGAGTCCGAGGTCCGCGGCCTGCTGGCCGGTATTCCGCAGCAGCGCTCCGAGACCGACTAGGGCACCGCCCGGTTCACGCTGAGGCAAACGCCGGCCGATGCTTCACCGGGGGACAATGGTGATCGCGCAGCGAGTGCCCGGTGCTCGAGCCAGCCGGGCGTCGGCCGTCAGCAGGTCGCAATCGAGGAGCTCGGCGAGCGCAATGTACGAGGCGTCGTAGGCCGACACGTTCTCGCGGAGCTCCCACACCCGCTCCAACGAGGCGAACATCGGATAGCGCGTCATTCCGAGCTGTTGCCAGACGTGCACGGCAGTCCAGGCCGCATCGGCGTGCATCTGCCCAGCGGCGACCCGTCGGCGCAGACCATTGGCGACTTCGGGATCGATGAGATGCGGAACGTGCATCTGCTCGTCGGCCAGCGCGCGGCGAGCGGGGCCGTTGTGGAGCAATGCCGAGAGAGCGGCCGAGGCGTCGACCACGATCACCGGGCGGCTCGTTCGGTGTCCACGTCGTCCAGGATCGTGGCGATGTCCACCTCGAGATCCGGAAGCCTGCCCAGCAAGCCGGGATTATCCGCCCGCCGCGACACGTCAGCGAGCTCTCGGACCGCCACCGCCCCGACCGACGTGGCGTCACGGGCGGCTAACCGCTCCAACCGTGCGACAACCTCATCCGGCACGTTCCGCAAGTACAACGTCCTCATGTTGCACAATGCTAGCAAGTCACTCGCAAACTTCCGAAGAAAGTTGTCCAGAAGAGGCGAATCCATGGACGAGATATCACTCTTCTCCACCTAGAGTGACATTGTGGACCGCGAAATGTTCGGAAGCGCGTCATCTGGCCGCCTCGTCCGGGTGCACGGACTTGACCCGCGGACCGGCCCGCGGGAGCACGTGGCCTTCGTCCCTGACCCACTCGCGGAGGCTATGCCTCTACTCGAGCCCGCGACGTACCTGCAGGTGGCCGAAGCACGGGCGGCGCTGGCAGCGCTCGACAGCACCGCGCGCCAGCTTCCGAACCCGCGGCTGCTTCGTCACCCGTCTCTCCGACGCGAGGCTCAGAGCACCTCTGCCCTGGAGGGCACGTACGCACCGTTGAGCGACGTCCTGACGGCGGATGAGGATGAGCCGCTGTCCGCCAACCTCCGCGAGATCTTCAACTACATCCGGACTGCCGAGATGGCGTTCGCTTGGCAGGGCGAGGGACGCCCTCTCACGGTACGAGGACTCTGCGACCTGCAACGCGTGCTGATCCACGGAACGCCCTCAGCATCGCCGTCAACGGGACAGATCCGGGACGTCCAGGTCGTGATCGGCAAGGCGCCCGACGATCCGGTACGTGGCAGCCGCTTCGTACCTCATCCTCCGGGGGAGGAGCTGGAGAGGCTCACTCGCGACCTCGTCGACTGGATCAGAGCCGACCACCGCGGCGCCATCGATCCCGTCGTCGCGGCGGGTATGGCGCATTACCAGTTCGAGGCACTGCACCCATTTCACGACGGTAACGGCCGGGTCGGGCGCCTGCTTATTGTCTTGCAACTGTACGCGGCGCAGGTCCTCGCGGAGCCGACGCTCACCGTCTCGCCGTGGTTCGAGACTCGACGTCGTGAGTACTACGACCACCTGCTGGCTGTCAGCACCGACTCAGCGTGGGACGCCTGGATCCGCTTCTTCGCCACCGGGTTGCAGGAGTCCGCTCGATCGACGCAGTACCAGATGTTTTCCTTGGTGTCCGTCCAGGATCAGCTGCACGAGGCCGTACGAGCGTCGCACCTCCGCGCCGAGTCCGCTCACGCCGTGGTGGACTTCGCGGT
The DNA here is from genome assembly GCA_038233235.1 of Actinomycetes bacterium. GTDB lineage: Bacteria > Actinomycetota > Actinomycetes > JBBSMJ01 > JBBSMJ01 > JBBSMJ01. The sequence goes on from JBBSMJ010000091.1 coordinate 1,830, forward strand.
CGGTAATCCCAGCTTCACGGTCCGCGCGGTCCAGCGCGAGCTGGACCTTTCGTACGGACGCGCCAACCGGCTAGTCGGTGATCTGACCGACATCGGCGTCCTGGCACCCTTGCGCGCCGGAAGGACGTACAACCGTCGATTCATCGCGCCGGCTGTCCACGACGTGCTGCTGAACGCCTGACTACTTGGTCACAACGGTGGGCAGGGGCGGCATCGATCCGCCGACCTTCCGCTTTTCAGGCGGACGCTCTACCGACTGAGCTACCTGCCCCAGGCGTCCGCCGAGTGTAGCCAGTGGATGTGGCCACGACGGGGGACGCGAGCGGTCCTGACGGGATTTGAACCCGCGACCTCCACCTTGACAGGGTGGCGAGCACTCCACGCTGCTCCACAGGACCAGTGCGCGCCGGCGTACGGCGTGCGCGGTGCCCCCAACGGGATTCGAACCCGTGCTGCCGCCTTGAAAGGGCGGTGTCCTAGGCCGCTAGACGATGGGGGCTCCAACTGGCAGGGCCCATGGCGCCTGAAGTGCCGTCGGGGACCGCCTCAGCATAGGGGACGCCGCCACCCTTCTCCAACGGTGCGGCTGCCGGCCGTCGGGGGCGGCAGACGGGGGCGGCGGACCGGGGCGGCAGACTGGGCGCGTGCTCGACGTACCGCAGGAGGAGTTCGAGAGGCTCGTCCGCGACGCCCTCGACGGCATCCCACCTGACCTGGGCGAGGTCATGCGCAACGTCGCGGTCCTGGTGGAGGACGAGCCCCCGGCGGAGGACCCCGACCTGCTCGGCGTCTACGAGGGCGTTCCGTTGACCGAGCGGGACGGGTGGTACGCCGGCGTACTTCCCGACCGGATCACCATTTTCCGGCTGCCCATCCTGAGTCAGTGCCTCACCCGGGCGGACGTGGTACGCGAGGTGCGGATCACCGTCGTCCACGAGGTCGCTCACCACTTCGGCATCGACGACGATCGCCTCGACGAGCTCGGCTACTAGGCGCCGCTCGCCCGCTCGCCGGCGCTCACCGGTCCGCCGGTTTCCTCCGCGGACTCCTCGTGCAGCCGCCGCGTTGCGACGGCGAGCAGGGTGACTCCGGCGACGAGCAGCATCCCGGCCGCTCCGGCGAGCAGCCGCCCGGTCCAGTCGCCCAGGCTCTCGGCAACACCGAGCATGGCCGCCGCGACGCCGCCAATGAGCAGCGGGCGGGCGGGGCGGTCGGCGTACGCGGCGAGACAGGTGGCGGAGACGCCGAGGGTCATCAGGTACCACACCGGGTGCAGGCCGACTTCTAGCATGGGGAGTTGGGTGGCGACCACTCCGGTGCCCGCGGCGAGGCCGTAGCCCAGCGGCTGCTCGCGGAGTACGCCCTGGAAGGTGACCAGTCCCCAGACAAAGGCGAGCAGCAGCCACCCCACGGCCATCACCGGCAGACCGCCGTTGTGCAGCATGGCGATCACCAGCAGTACGCCGGACAGCCACACCCCCACGTGGGACGGCACGCTGCGATGCCGGGCGTAGACCGCCGATGTCCCCAACACGGCCACGGCGGCGGCGAGGGTCTGCCGGTCGGCACCGAAGAGCGCAACCACCGCCCCGCTCGACCAGAACGCGGCGGCCAGCCACACCACCGTGGCGAACCGGCGCTGCTGCGCCCCTTCCGCGCCCGGCAGGCCGGGGAGGTGCGGCAGGTTCGCCGGCCGGGGCAGGCCGGGCAGCGGCGCGAGGACGTCGGGAAAGACCCGCTGGCCAGCCCCCACGAGGATCACCGCGACAAAGGAAATGGTGACCAGGCGCCCGGGAAGTGACAGCTGCGGCCACTGCACCGCCATGAGCAGCAGGCTCCCGGCGATGGTGAGCGCCAGCCCGAGGTAGCCGGTGGACTCCGCCTGCGCCCCGGCGATCGGCTGCGCGTCGTCGGCCAGCCGACCGCGTACGGCGTCGGCCTGGTCCGGCGAGAGCGTCTCGTCGGCGACCAGCGCCTCCAGCGCCGCGTCGAGCTGCTCGGGGTCGATCACGTGCCAAGCCTGCGCTCCTGGGTGGCGTCGGGGCAAGAACGACCTCCGTACGGCGCGCCGCCCTCGCCGCCCGGCCCCAGCCCTGCCCCCGCCGCCCCGACCCCCGCCGCCCGCCCGACCCCCGCCCTCTTTCGAGTGAAGGGACCCTTCATCCAATAGGTTCGAGTGAAGGGTCCCTTCACTCGAAGGGTGGGGCAGCCGAGCCGAGCCGAGCCGCGCCGAGCCGCGCCGTACGGCGTCACGGGGGGAGCGGCGGCGTACCGCGTCGACGCCGGGTCGGGTGGCTAGCGGGCGGGGGGCTCTCGGCCGGTCTCGCCGAACCAGCGGGCCAGCCGGCCGCCGCGGCTCACCGCGCGCAGCCGCCGCTCGGCCGCGGCCCGGCTCTGCGCGGTGGCGACCACGAGCAGCTGGTCCCCGGCGTTGATGCGGGTGCCGTCGTCCGGGACGAAGCTGCGGTTGTCCCGCACCACCAGGGTGACCGCCGCCCCCGCGGGCAGCCGCAGCTCCGGCAGGTAGACCCCCCGCAGCTTCGACTCCGGCGGCACGAACACCTGCAGCAGGTCGGCGCGCAGCTCCTCCAGTGGAGCGGACTCCACCGTCAGCTCCCGTGGTCGGGTGGAGTCGGTGAGCCGCAGCCGCCGCGCCACGGCCGGCAGCGTTGGCCCCTGTACGAGGGTGAAGATCACGACGAGGACGAACACCGTGTCGAAGATGCGCTGACCCTCGGGGAGTCCGGAGGTGAGCGGGATCGTGGCGAGCACGATCGGGACCGCGCCGCGCAGCCCCGCCCACGACAAGAAGGCCTGCTGGCGCAGCGGCGTACGGAAGGCCACCGTGCTGGCGAGCACCGACAGCGGACGGGCGATCAGCAGCAGCCCGAGCCCGACGACGACAGCCGGTAGCACCGCTGCCCCCAGTCGCGAGGGGCTGACCAGCAGCCCGAGCATGACGAACAGGCCGATCTGCGCGACCCAGGCGAGTCCTTCCGCGAAGCCCAGCGTCGCCCGCCGGTGCGGCAGCCGCGCGTTGCCCAGCCACAGCGCGGCCAGGTAGACGGCGAGGAACCCGCTCGCGTGGGCGAGCCCGGCGACGGCGTACGCAAACACGGTCAGGCCGAAGACAGCGAGCGGGTAGAGCCCCGCCGAGGGGAGAGCACTGCGGGAAACCACCTCCTGGCCGACCCGCCCCACGGCCAGCCCGATGGCCGCCCCCGCAAGCAGCTCGTAGCCAACGAACGCCGCCGCCTGCGCCGGGTGTGTGGTGGACCAGGCCTCCGAGGCCAGCAGGCTGACCAGCAGCACCGCCGGGGCGTCGTTGAGTCCCGACTCGACCTCCAGCGCGGCGACCAACCGAGGCGGGAGCGGCAGCCGCCGCAGGGTGGAGAACACTGCCGCCGCGTCGGTCGAGGACACGACGGCGCCCAGCAGCAGAGCAATGCGCCATTCCACACCGAGGGCCAGGTGCGCGACGACGGCGGTGACCGCCACGCTGACCGCGACCCCTACGGTGGCCAGCGCGACCCCCACGCCGAACACCGGCCGGATGGTGTCCCACCGGGTGGTCAGCCCGCCCTCGGCGAGGATGACGACGAGCGCGGCGAAACCGAGCACCAGCGCGAGCCCGGCGTCCTCGAAGCGCACGCCGACGCCGGATTCCCCGACGACTACGCCGATGCCGAGGTAGAGCAGCAGGCTGGGCAGCCCGACCCGGACGGATAGCCGTACGGCGACGACCGCGACCAGGAGCACGAGTGCGCCGACGAGCAGCGCGACGTCGAGCGTCTCCAGGGTCACAGCGTCCTCCGGCGGCCAGTCGGCGTCCTAGTGTCCCGTGCTCCCCGCCTCCGCTCCCCCTGCCTGACAGGTTGCGGGGGGGATGCCGAGCGGAGATACCGGTGCGCCTGAGCTCAGTCGTCGTGAGGGAAGTCGGCAAGGAGTGCGGCCAAGTGCTGCCGCTGCAGCGCTTGCACCTCGGGCAACGCGAACCCGCCGGCTCGGTGCGGGCTCAGCACCACGTTGTCCAACTCGTGAAACGGACGCCGCGAGGCAGTGACACCGCGCGCGTCGGCAAGCTGC
>JBBSMJ010000092.1:0-5838 GCA_038233235.1 Actinomycetes bacterium
GTAGGCCTTGAGCAGGACCAGCGCCCAGGTGCCGATGGTGAGAACGAGGGCGAACGGTCCGGTCAGCTCCATGCCGCCACCTCCCTACTGCCACCTTCATCCGCCACTGTCGCGCCGACTCACGCCACCGCCACCCGTACCGGCGACCCTATGTCGCACGCCGCGCGCTCGGAGGCAACCGGGGCGGAGTCAGCCGACCTTCTTGGCGGCGTCGCGGGAGGCCTTCGCGGCGGCCTTGGTGGTCTTCGCCGCAGCCGCAGCGGTGGATTTGCCCGCTCGTGCGGTCGACTGGCTGCCCCGTCCAGCCGAGCGGGTGGTGGACCGGGCGGCGCGCTTCGTGGCGGTGGTCGTCGACGAGGCCGCCTGCTGCGCCGTACGCCGGGTCGCCCGGGCGCGGACCACCGTGGTGTCCGTCTGCTCGCGCAAATCCTCGGTGGCCCGTTGGCGCCGGACCCGTCGAACGATGCTGCGACCCCGACGGACGAGGTCGCCGTACATGTTGTCCGCCTCCTGGCCGAGGCCTCCGACAGTGGCCGCGGCGTGGCCGGGAAGCGAGCCGACCCCGTCTTGCAGGGCGCCGAGGCCGGCGCGAGCCTGGTCGCGCAGCTGGGTGCTGTCGACCTGACGGAGCCGGCCGGACGCCGCGCGGAGCTTCTCGGCGGCGAGGTCTCCGGCGCCGGCGGCGGCGTACAGCGAAGCCTTGGAGGTGATCTTGTCCAGAGTCCTGCGAATGTCCATGGGTTGTCCTCTCCTGCGGCGCTATCGGTCCGCGGTCGGCGGTCCGGAGCTTGCCGCGTTCTCCTTGCGGAACGAGTCGTAGATGTCGATGAGTACGCGCTTCTGGCGTTCGCTGATCGCCGGATCGGCGAGGAGCGTGGCGACGACCTCGCGCTCTCCCTCGGCCGCGTCGAGGATGCCGGCGCGGACGTACAGCGTCTCCGCGGAGATCCGCAGCGCCTTGGCGATCTGCTGGAGGATCTCCGCGCTGGGCCGGCGCAGACCCCGCTCGATCTGGCTGAGGTAAGGGTTGGAGACGCCGGCCAGCTCGGCGAGCTGGCGCAATGAGTACTGCGCGGTGCGGCGCTGCTCGCGGATGTACTCCCCGAGCGGACCGACCTTGAGCGAGGCCACCGCCCCAGTGTGCGGGGTGTTGCTAGCTATTGCAAGCGTACGGCTAGCACCCGCTCAGCTGTCACCGACGGCGCGAACCTCGCCGACGGGGCGGCCCCCGCCGAGCAGCGCCACCCTCGCCACCTCGGTCAAGCCGGACGCGTCGACCCCGAGCCGGCGCAGCGCCGCCACCATGACCGGAGCCCGCGCCCGCTGGGCACCGTCGTCGATTTTCAGCGCGACCGTCCGCCCGTCGGGCATGGCCGCCGCGTAGACCCCTTCGGCCCCGTCCTTGGCGAGCAGGCCGGGAACGGCCCGCATGAGCTCGGTGACGTCACGCCCGGTGCCACCGACGTAGTCCGGATGGGCCCGCATCGCATTCGCGACTTCTCGCTCGGCCGATCCCGCCGGAGCGAGCACCATCGCGCGGAACGCGCGGGCCAGCCCGGTGAGGCTGAGCGCGAACAGCGGCGCCCCGCAGCCGTCGACGCCGGTATCAGCGACCCCCTCCCCGGCAAGCTCCTCGATCGTCTCCCGCAGGGCCACCTGCAGCGGGTGGTCGGCGTCGGGGTAGGACGCGGTCGCCCACCCGTTCGCGACGCAGGTGGCGAGCATCGCGGCGTGCTTTCCGGAACAGTTCATGGTGACCGGAGCAGGGTCACGACCGACCCGCAGCCACGCCCTAGCGGCAGCCACGTCGAGTGGGAGGTCGGGTGGAGTGAGCAGGTCGCTCTCCGCGAGCCCGGCGCCGGCAAGAATCTCGCGTACGCCGTCGACGTGGCGAACCTCGCCGGAGTGACTGGCCGCGGCGAGCGCGAGCAGCTCCGGCCGGAGGCGGAGGCCGGCGCGCACCATCCCGGCCGCCTGCATTGGCTTGTTCGCCGACCGTGGATAGAGCGGCTCGTCCGGCTCGCCCACGTGGAAGGCCACGTTTCCGTCCGGACCCAAAGTCACCACAGTGCCGCGGTGGCGACTCTCGACGAAGCCGGAGCGGACGGCCTCGGCAACAACGGGCGGCGGTGGCACGGAGGTGAACCTACCGACCGCCGGGAAGTCAGCCGCTCTCGCCGGTGAGCAGGTCCTCGACGCGGGCCGATCCCTCCTTGTAACGGCGAGCTATGTCGGCGGCGCAGGCATCCATCACCTGCTGGACGCGGTGCCGAGTGCTCGAGATCTTGCGCTCGTGGGCCTGTAGCTCCACCAGCGCGTCGTCCAAGTGAGCGTCGTCCAGCGTCCGTACGTCGGAGGTGGCGACGTCGGAGACGAGCCGCTCCACGCTGCGGCGTCGCTCCGCTACGCGGGACGGCTCCACGGTGAGGAACCGACCCATGCCGTGGGCCTGCGGAGAACTGTCGGCGAGGATCTCGTTCAGGTGCTCGACGACCGTGTCGTCCTCGCCGGATCCGTCGCGACGACGGGCCTGTTCGGCGCGCACGATGTCCATCCGTCCGTGCAGCAGCCGACGGATGTAGGAGAGGTCGGCTTCTTCCTGCTCGGCATCATGTCGCCGTTTCCGCACCTCCTCCAGCGACAGGCCGTCGAGGCCATCGGTGTAGTCCGGGGCGAGTACCCGGTCCAGTCGCCGGCGTTCGGACGTCATAGATCCTCCACGGTCGTGCCCACGGTGGTGCCCACGCCCACGGCGACCGGACGACGCTCTCGGATACCCAACATGTCCCGCGCCACCGCCGGAGTAACCGGCGGCCGCTGCGCCAGCGTGGCCAGCTGCGCGGCGCGTTCGACCAGCTCGGCGTTGTGGCGTACCGGCCGACCTCTCGCGAACGTCAACGTGTCTTCCATGCCCACCCGCAGGTGCCCGCCGGCCGACAGCGCGGCCAGCGCGACCGGCAGCGACGTGCGGCCCACCCCGGTGGCCGACCAGGTGGCGCCCTCCGGCAGCGCGCGCACCGCGGCGACGAGGGCGGGAGCGGTGCCCGGCATGCCGCCCGGCACGCCCATGACAAGGTCGCAGTGCACATGACCGCCGTACGGCTCACCGCAGCTGTCGAGTAGCCGGCGCAGCGCAGTCACCTGGCCGAGGTCGAACAGCTCGAACTCCGGAACCACCCGCTGTTGCTGCGTACGCCGGTAGAGCTCGACCATGAACGGCCACGGGTTCATGAACACGTCGTCGCCGAAGTTGACGGTTCCGCAGGTGAGCGAGCAGCCGTCGGGCTCGGCGTCGAGGACGCGCAGTCGGTCCTCGTAGGAGTCGCTCACGGCGCCGCCGGTGGACAACTGGACGATCAGCGAGGTCTCTTCGCGCAGGGCTACCACGGTGTCGCGGAGCACAGCCGGGTCCAGGGTGGGTCGGGCGGCATGGTCACGCACGTGGACGTGGACGACGGCGGCACCGGCTGCCTCACACGAAGTGGCCGCTGACACCAGCTCTTCCAGGGTCACCGGAAGACCGGGGGCGTCGGCCTTAGCCGTCTCGGCGCCCGTCGGGGCGACCGTGATCAGCGTGCCATTGACTCCCATGGCTCCATAGTTTCACGTCGAAGCGTCGCCGGTGGCACCCGCAACGGTGATGTCGCTTCGACCGAGAGGATCGCGTCCCTGGGAGCATCGCGGCCCTGGGAGCATCGCGGCATGCGTGCGGTGGTGCAGCGGGTCAGCGGGGCCAGCGTGCGGGTCGACGGCGAGATCGTCGGACGGCTGGACCGGCCCGGTCTGTGCGTCCTCGTCGGCGTCACGCACGACGACACCACCGCCACCGCCGACCGGCTCGCCGCGAAGGTCCACGGCCTGCGGATCCTCAACGGCGAGCGCTCGGCCGCGGAGACCGACGCGCCGCTGCTCGTGGTGAGCCAGTTCACGCTGTACGCCGACACGCGCAAGGGCCGGCGCCCCACCTGGTCGGCGGCCGCACCGGCGGACGTTGCCGCCCCGCTCGTCGACGCCGTCGTCGCCGCTTTGCGCCGGGCGGGGGCACACGTCGAGACGGGGCGTTTCGGCGCCCACATGGCGCTGTCGCTCACCAACGACGGCCCGGTCACCGTCATCGTGGACGTCTGAGCCGCGCAGAAGCGACCGGGGGGCCGAAAGGGCGCGGCCGTCGGTCGGGTCAGGCTGCGACGACGACCTCCTGGGCCGCCTGCGTCCCGCCGACGTCGAGGACGGCGTCGACCGGCGTACGCCGCTTGACCAGCGCGAGGGCGATCGGTCCCAGCTCGTAGTGGCGTGCGGCGGAGGTGATGACGCCGACCGCGCGGTCGTCCAGCGTCACCGGATCGCCGTGGTCGGGAAGTCTCTCGTCCACCCCGTCGAGGTGGAGGAAGACCAGCCGGCGCGGCGGGCGGCCGAGGTTGTGCACCCGGGCGACCGTCTCCTGCCCGCGGTAGCAACCCTTCTGCAGGTGCACGGCCGAACCTATCCAGCCGAGCTCGTGCGGGATCGTGCGGTGATCGGTCTCCAGGCCGAGTCGGGGCCGCCGCTCGGCGATACGCACGGCCTCGAAGGCGGCCATGCCCGCAGGTACGGCCCCCGCTGACCGCAGCTGCCCAGCCTGCTCGGCCAGCAGCTCCCGTTGCACCAGCACGTCCACGCCGTACGCCCGAGTCATGGTGGTGCGGTCGGTGGGGGCGAGCGCAGCGGCATCCGGACCGGCGAGGGTGAGCACCGCCCACTGGGCGGTCATCGTTTCCGGCTCCACCCGCAGCAGGAACCGCATCGACTCGAGGAAACCAAGCAGCGCGCCAGCGGTGCCCGGCTCCGCGTGGACCCACACGGCGTCGCCGTCGTCGACGAGGACGAGATGGTGCTCGACGTGCCCGTGCGGGCTGAGCACCAGCGTCTCGGTGGACTGCCCGGGCGGAAGGTCGGTGAGGTGCTGCGTGGTGAGCGTGTGCAGCCAGGACAGCCGGTCCGCGCCAGAGATCCGCAGCACCTCGCGGTTGCTGCGGTCGACCACGGCCACGCCGTCGGCAGCCGCGCGCTGCTCTCTGAGCGGGTCCCCGTAGTGCGCCGCGACCCCGACATCCGGAGGGTCAGCCGCCACCGCACCCGGCCAGGTCAGCACTCGCGGCACCGCCCGTAGATCGCGAAGTGTTGCATGTCGGTCTCGAAACCGTGGTCGCGCGCCAGCTGGTCGGCCAAACCCGCCGCGAGCGCGACGTCCGTCTCCAGCACCCGGCCGCAGTCCCGACAGACCAGGTGCAGGTGTTCCTTGCCGCCGGCCGGGTGGTACGTCGGCGCCCCGTGCCCGAGGTGGGTGTGGGTGACCAGGCCGAGATCCTCCAACAACTCCAGCGTCCGGTAGACCGTGGAGATGTTGACCCCGCTGGCCGTACGGCGGACCCGTGCGCTGATCTCCTCGGGGGTGCCGTGCTGCAGGCTGTTCACTGCCTCCAGCACGAGCTGGCGCTGGGGAGTGAGCCGGTAACCGCGCTCGCGGAGTCGCTCGTCGAGATCCCTAACCACTCCCGCAGTCTAGGTCTGGCCGTTCGGTCTGCTCTTCCGCTGGCCGACGGCCTCGAGCCGGGCCGACAGGTGCGACTGCAGTGGTTGACCCTGCGCGGCCATGTCGTAGGCCCAGAGCAAGTCACCGTCGACCAGGCCGTACAGCCGGTGCCCGGCGGTGACCTCCTTTGCCGTCTTGGTACGGGCCACGACATCGGTGACGAGTTCGACTCGGGGGCCGTCGACGCGACCTACCCACACCTCGGCGAAACCGGTCGGGTGGGCGAGTAGCACTTCGATCTCCCCGTCGGGCTGCGGTCGCCAGTA
>JBBSMJ010000093.1:0-5783 GCA_038233235.1 Actinomycetes bacterium
CAACTCGACGGTGGGCGATGGAGGGAGGGTGCGGCCGGGCAGCTGAGCGCGACCTAGAGCGCCTTGACGGCGGCGACCACGGACGTCAGCGACGCCTTGGCATCGCCGAACAGCAGGGTGGTCTTCGGGTCGTACAGCAGCGAATTGTCGATCCCGGCAAACCCCGGCCGCATCGACCGCTTGAGGAACACCACCGCCTGCGCGGCGTCCACGTCGAGGATCGGCATGCCGTAGATCGGGCTGCCCGGTACGTCGCGCGCCGCCGGGTTGACCACGTCGTTGGCCCCCACCACCAGCGCGACGTCGGTCGAGGGCAGCGCCCCGTTGGCCCGCTCCATCTCAACCAGCTGCTCGTACGGCACGTTGGCCTCGGCGAGCAGCACGTTCATGTGCCCCGGCATGCGACCGGCGACCGGGTGCATGCCATAGCTCACCCGTACGCCGCGACCCGCGAGCAGGTCGGCGAGTTCGCGCAGCGCGTGCTGGGCCTGGGCGACCGCAAGCCCGTAACCGGGTACGACGACGACCTGGTTGGCGTAGCCCAGCAGGATCGCCACATCCTCGGCCGACCCGACCCGCACCGGCCGGTCGCTCTCCTCACCACCGCCCGCGGTGGACCCGCCACGAAAGGCACCGAACAGCGTGCCGGCCACCGATCGGCCCATCGCGGAAGCCATCAGCCGGGTGAGCAGCGTGCCACTGGCGCCGACCAGGGTGCCGGCGACGAGCAGCAGCACGTTGCCGAGCAGGTAACCGCTCGCCGCCACCGTCAGCCCGGTAAAGGCGTTGAGGAGGGAGATGACGATGGGTACGTCGGCACCGCCCACCGGCAGCACCAGCAGCACGCCCAGGACCAGTCCCAGCACCCCCAGCACGACACCGACCCACAGCTGCCCGGTCACCACCACGACCACCGCGGCGACGACCGCAGCCGCCGCCGCGGCGATGACGACCACTCGCCCGCCCGGCGGGATGACCGGACGGGTGGTCATCAACTCCTGCAGCTTCGTAAAGGTCAGGCACGACCCGGAGAAGCTCACCGACCCGACCAGCACGGTGAACGCCACCGCGCCGAGCAGCACCGGCCCCACACCGTCGTCAGCACCCAGCTCGAGCAGCGCGACCAGCGCGGCGGCGGCCCCGCCCACACCGTTGAACAAAGCGACCAGCTGCGGCATGGCGGTCATTGCCACCGCCCGCGCCGCGGGTACGCCGACCACGCACCCCACCACCATCGCGGCGAGCACCGCCGGCACGTGGTCGAGGTCCTCCGACGCCAGCACGACGACCACGGCGAGCGCGGCACCCGCGGCACCGATGAGGTTGCCGCGCCGCGCCGTACGCGGTGACGACAGCCCCTTCAGCGCGAGCACGAAGCAGACAGCCGCCACGAGGTACCCGAGCTGTGCCCAGACCGGGGTCACCGACGGTCCCCGTCCGGCCGGCGGCCGCGGAACATCTGCAGCATCCGGTCGGTGACGACGAACCCACCCACCATGTTGACCGTCGCGAGGACGACGGCGAGCAGACCCACCGCCAGCGCGAACCCGGACCCCGCCCGGCCGGCCACGATGATCGCCCCGACGAGGATGATGCCGTGGATGGCGTTCGCCCCCGACATCAGCGGGGTGTGCAGTGTCGTGGACACCTTCGAGACGACCTCGTAGCCGACGAAGATCGCCAGCACGAGTACGGTCAGCAACCCGATGCCGTCTGCCACCTCAGCCGCCGACCTCAAGCGCGGTCTGCAGCGCCGCCCGCGTCGGCGCGTGGCGCACCTCGCCGCCGTGGGTGACGCAGCAGCCGGCGACGATCTCGTCGGTGAAGTCGAGCCGTACGGCGCCCTCCGCGGTCATGTGCAGCAGCAGGTTGGCGACGTTGCGCGCGTACAGCGCGCTGGCGTGGGCTGGCATCTCGCTCGGCACGTTGCGCCCTCCCCACACGGTGACCTCGCCGACCTGCACATCCTCACCGGGCTGCGACCCTTGCACATTGCCACCGCTGTCCGCGGCGAGGTCGACCACGACCGACCCAGGCCGCATCGCCGCCACCATGTCCGCGGTGACCAGCAGTGGCGCGCGGCGGCCGGGCACCGCCGCGGTCGTGACGAGTACGTCGGCGGCGGCGACGTGCGGCGCGAGCAGTTCGCGCTGCCGCCGCGCCCGCTCCTCGGTCATCTCCCGCGCGTAGCCGCCGGCGCCTTCCAACACGTCGAGGTCGAGCTCGACGAACGTCGCGCCGAGGGAGCGCACCTCCTCGCCCGACGCGGCGCGCACGTCGTACGCCGCCACCCGGGCACCCAACCGCCGCGCGGTCGCGATGGCCTGCAGTCCGGCGACTCCAGCGCCGAGCACGAGCACCGACGCGGGCGGTACGGTGCCCGCCGCGGTCATGAACAGCGGGAAGAAGCGGGGCAACCGATAGGCCGCGACCAGCATGGCCTGGTAGCCGGCGACCAGTGCCTGCGACGACAGCGCATCCATGCTCTGCGCGCGAGAGATGCGGGGCACCAGCTCGAGGGCGAACGCGCTGATCCGCGCGTCCCGCCACCCGCGGACCTGCGGCAGCTGCCCACCCGGCGCAAGCAGCCCGATGAGCACGGTGCCAGGCGCCAGGCCGGCCACCCGATCCCCGGACGGTGACTGGACACACAACACCACATCGGCGCCCTTCAGCACGTCACCGTCGACGACCTCGGCGCCCGCGGCGCGGAAGTCGTCGTCAGCGACGTACGCCGCTCGACCCGCACCGCTCTCCACCACCACGTCGAGTCCGGCCGCCACCAGCCGCGCGGCCACATCGGGCACCAGCGCCACGCGCCGCTCACCGGGCCGTGTCTCGGCGGGCACGGCAACCCGGGTCACTGCCCGCTCACAGGGTGAGCTCGAACCAGACCGCCTTGCCACGCAACGTGGTGCGCGCCCCCCACCGAGCGGCGAGCACGTCGACGAGGAACAGTCCCCGGCCGCCCTCATCGCTGTCGTCGGCGCGGCGCAGGGTGGGCAGTCGGGGATCTGGGTCGAAGACCTCGACCCAGATGGCCCGCCGCCCCCGGCGCAGCCGCAGCGTGACTCCGTTGGCGGAGCGCCTCGCCGCCCCGTTCGTCGCCCCCCCGCCGCGGGAGGACCAACCGCCAGCGGACACCGTCGCTGCCGTCTCCGCCGTGGCGACGCTGCCACCGGAGTGCCGGATGGCGTTGGTCACCACTTCCGAGACGAGCAGGCAGGCGACGTCGGCCTGCTCGGGCAGCCCCCAGGACGTCAGCGTCTCCAAGGTTCGCCGCCGTGCATCTCCAGCCGCCTGCGGGCTCTTCGGCAGGCTGGTCTGCGTGACCGGGAGGTCGTAGTTCTCCACCCCGAGCACCAGCACGGCCGAGTCGTCCCCCGCCGTGTCCGTCGCGCCGGACAGCGCCGCGTCGGCCAGTGCGTCGACGCTGGCGTCGGCGCCGGCACCCACCAGAGCCACCCGGGAACACAGCTGGGTGACCGCGTCCTCGGGGGCCTCCCGGTAGGCGGTCAGGCCGTCGGTGTAGAGCAGCAGGGCCGCGTCGGGAGCCAGCGTCGCGGTGTACTCCTCGAATGGCACGCCCCCGACGCCCAGCGGGACGTTGCCGGGCGCGGGCAGCGGCACACACTTCCCCCCGGAGACCAGCAGCGGTGGTGGGTGTCCGGCTCCGGCCAGCCACAGGCCGCGCGACCAGGCGTCGTAGACGGCGTACAGGCACGACACGATGCGCTCGCCGAGGGAGCGCACCAACTCGTCGAGGTGGCCCATCAGCGTGGCGGGTGGCAGGTCGAGTACGGCGAAGGCGCGCACGGCCGCCCGCAGTTGGCCCATGAGCGCCGCCGCGTGCGGACCTCTGCCTTCCACGTCCCCGATGACGATGCCTACCCGCCCGGCCGACAGCGGGATCACGTCGAACCAGTCCCCGCCGACCGGAGCCAGCGGGCTCGGCAGGTAGCGGGAGGCGACATGCAGGCCGTCGACGTCGGGCAGCTGGCCCGGCAGCAGCTCGCGCTGCAGCGCTCTGGCCACCTCCCGCTCCCGGCGGTACGCCAGCGCGGTCCCGACGGCGGCGGCCACGCGGGTGGCGAGCTCCTCGGCAAGGGTCAGGTCGTCGGGTTCGTAGCTCCGGCTGTCCCCCGTCAGCAGCAGGGTGAGTACGCCGTGAGCCGAGCCGCGGACGAGCAGCGGCACCGACATGACCGACCGCACACCGACGCTGCGCGCGTAGGCGGCGGCTTCCGGCGTCGGGAACATCTCTCCGACGCGAGCCACGTCGATGCGCTCGACGAGTACGCCGCGGCCCGACTCGAGCGCCCGCCGCGCGGGATGCGCCGGCGGGTAGTCCACCCGCTCGCCCGCCGCCAGGAAGAAGGGTTCGCCGGGCGCGCGGGCAGACCCGCCGGAGTGGCGCAGAGCCAGCCGGCGTACGGCGCCCTTGCCGAGGCCATTCTCGAGGGCCTCCGCGAGGCCCTCCCCGAGGCCCTCCGCGAGGAGGTCAACGAAGCAGTAGTCGGCCAGTGCAGGCACCAGCAGCTCGGCCACCCGGTCGAGAGTCGCCTCCAGGTCGAGTGAGGCGGCGAGCAGCGTGCCGGTACGAGAGAGCAGGTGCAGCCGGACCTCGTGCCGCTGCTGGCGGTCCTGGACGGCGAGCAGGTCCCTGGCCACCACGATCACACCGGCCGGCCGACCCGAATCGGCTGGCAGCGGACTGGCGTCGGCCCGCACGAGCACCGTGCTGCCGTCCTTGCGCAGCGCCGGGAACGTGCCCTCCCAGGGGTAGCCGTCGAGCACCCGGCCGATCACCTCGGCGGCCTGGTCACGATCCTCGGGCGCCACCATCAAGTCGTACGTCGTGCGGCCCAGCGCCTCCTCGGCGCTCCAGCCGAACACCTGCGCCGCGGCGGCGTTCCACACTGTGATGCGGGCGGCCCCGTCGGTCGCGAGGACCGGGAACGCGAGATGTTCTAGGGCGGCCGCCGGCAGCGCGGTCTGCTCCGCTGTCGCGTCGGTCGCCACCGTTGAAGTGTGGCTGGCTTACGCCCGCGGAGCAAACACGGTATGTCCGATTCGCACCTTCAGCCGCTCACCAGCGGGGCAGGCTGCGGGCGCCAGCGCGCCACCAAGGCTGCGACGGCGACAACGACCGCGGCCAGGCCGTAGGACACCGTGCCGATGAGTCCGGCGTCCCAGCGGGACAGCACCGCCAGGTAGAACGGGTGGCCGGCGGCGGCGACAACCAGCCACGGCCAGGCCCCGCCGAGCGCGGCCAGCGCAACCAGCGGCAGCGCGTACCACGGCTGGATCGGGGTGACCAGCAGCAGCATGACCCCCAGCAGCAGCCGGGCATCCGCGTCCGGCGTACGCCGCGAGCGGGTCATCACGTAGAGGCCGACCGCAGCGAGCACGGCGGCCGCCAGCGCAGTGGCCAGCGGACCCTCCACGCCGAGCCGGCCGAGCAGCAGGAAACGGTTGCCGGTGCCGTACCCCTCCTCGTTCAGGTACGTCGGCAGGTAGCCGACCACCCGCGGCCCGACGGCCAGCACGTGCGGCACGTACGCCGCCACGAAGACGGCCACGAACGTCAGCCCCACCGCGAGCCGTTGGCGGCGCATGGCCACCGGCAACAGGACCGCTGGGTAGAGCTTGACCAGGGCCGCTACCGAGACCAGCACGCTGGCCAGCACCGGCCGGGCCTGTACGACGGCGACAATCAGCAGCGCGAGCACCGCCACCAACGTGTCCACATGGGTGGCCTGCACCCCCTCCAGCACGGTGTA
>JBBSMJ010000094.1:0-5770 GCA_038233235.1 Actinomycetes bacterium
CAGCAGCAGCGTCGTCGCTGGGCCGACATCGGCTGCCCAGCCCACACGTCGGTTCGGCGGAGAAGCCGTCGACGCAGCAGCGGACGCCTCCGGTCGAGTGGTTCGCCGCCACGGTTGACCACGGGCAGCGGCGTCCATCGCCTCGTTGGCCAGGCGGTCCGCCGCCGTGTTGCGCTCACGCGGGATCCAGACGTAGCGCACTCGCTCGGGGGGAAAGGCGGCGCGCGCCTGCCGGGCCAGCGGGCGCAGGTCGGGGTGCTTGATCTGCCAGCGTCCGCTCATCTGCTCGACCACGAGCTTGGAGTCCATACGGGCCTCCAGCTCGGCCTGCGCATCGATGGCGCACGCCGCCTGCAGACCGGCGAGCAGACCGCGGTACTCCGCAACGTTGTTGGTGGCGCGCCCGATCGACTCGGCGACCTCGGCGAGGACCTCGCCGGTGGCGCCGTCGCGGACGAGGGCGCCGTAACCGGCGGGACCTGGGTTGCCCCTGGACCCGCCATCGGCCTCGACCACCAGGCGGCGTCCCATGGCAGCCAGCTACAACCCCGAGTCGGCGGTACGGATGAGGATGCGTCGGCACTCCTCGCAGCGCAGCACCTCGTCGGGCGAGGCCTGCCGGATTCGGCTGAGTTCGATGCTGTTGAGCTCGAGCCGGCATCCTTCACACTGCCGCCGACGCAAGGCGGCGGCGCCGACCCCGTCGTGCGGCGCGCGCCGCGGCTCGAGCAGCGTCAGCAGGTCGGCCGGCAGCTGTTGCGCCGTCGCTGCCCTGTCCGTAGCCGCCGCGTCCACCTGCCGGTCGATGTCGTCGACCGCTACGTCGCGTTCCTTCTCGGCATCGGCAAGCTCACCGGTGAGCTGGTCGCGCTCCTCGACGAACTGAGCGAGGCGCTGCTGCACCGTCTCCCGCCGCTCCATGATCTCGAGAACGATGTCCTCCAGGGCGCCCTGCCGCCGGTTGAGCGAACCGATCTCGTGCTGCAGGCTTTCCAGTTCGCGGGCCGACCCGACCCGTCCGGAGTCCAGCAGCTGCTGGTCGCGGGCAGCGCGGGCGGTGACCTGGTCGACGTCGGACTCCGCCTTGGTCTGCTCTCGGGCGATGTCGCTTTCCTCCGTCTGCGCTCCCACGATCAGGTCGCGCAGCTCGGTGAGCCGCTGCGACAGCTGGTGTATGCGAGCGTGCACCGGGAGTCCACGCCGGCGGTGCTCCAGCTGGTCGACCTGAGAATCCAGCGCCTGTACGTCGAGCAGGCGGAGCTGGTCGGCGGCGGCGGCGTTCAGCGGCTGCTCCTCGTGACGGATGCGGCGTACGCCGTCCACGGATCGGTGACGATGCGGGATACCCGCGTCTCTACCGTAGTGCCGCGCGCGGACAGCCGTTCTCCCAGCAGGGTGGCAACGTCGTGCAGCCACGGCCACTCGGTTGCCCAGTGCGCGGCGTCGACGAGGGCGGGCGGCCCGTGCTCCCGCGACTCCGACACCGGGTGGTGGCGCAGGTCGGCGGTGAGATAGACGTCCGCTCCGGAGGCGCGTGCGACGTCGAGCAGGCTGTCCCCGGCACCGCCGCAGACGGCCACCGTCCGAACCTGGGCTTCGGGGTCGCCAGCTGCGCGTAGTCCGGCCGCCGTGGCGGGCAGCGCCCGGGCCGCGCGCTCGACGAACGCGCTCAGCGGCTCCGGCTGCGCCAGTTCACCGACGCGTCCGGTCCCCCGTCCGGCTGGCACGGAGGCAAGCTCGGTGACGTCGTACGCCGGCTCCTCGTAGGGGTGGGCCGAGCGCAGGGCATCGACGACAGCCGACCGGCGACCGCGGGGCAGCACCATCTCCAGCCGAGTCTCGGCCACCTGCTCCACCTGCCCGACGGCACCGATCGCCGGTCGGGCGCCAACCCCGGGCAGGAACGTGCCGGTGCCCTCGGTGGTCCAGGCGCAGCGGCTGTAGTCGCCGATCGCGCCGGCGCCCGCAGCGGCGAGCGCGTCCAGCAGCCGCTCGGCGTCCTCTTGCGGAACGAACGTCACCAGCTTGTCCAGCGGGTCGGCCGGCGCGGGGTCCAGCGGGCGGAGCTCGTGCAGGTCGAGTACGCGGGCGAGCGCGTCGGAGACACCCGGGTCGGCGCTGTCGGCGTTGGTGTGTGCGACGTGCAGCGCGACGCCGTACGGCGGGGAACTCGTCAGCAGCCGGTGCAGCACGCGACCCTTCGGCGTGGTGGCCGCGACCCCGTGCACCGCTCGGAGCAGCAGCGGATGGTGGGTGATCAGCAGGTCCGCGCCCCAGTCGACGGCCTCCTCGACGACTGCGGCCACCGGGTCGACAGCGAGCAGCACCTTGCGCACAGGGGCAGCGGGGTCGCCGCACACCAGGCCGACGGCATCCCACGGCTGCGCCCACGCCGGGTCGTACGCCTCGTCCATGACAGCGACGACGTCCTTCACCGTGGCGGTTTCAGGGGCCGCTGGCATGGCGCGCGAGCCTACCTAGCGTGACTCTGGACCCGGTGTCAGGGACACTGGGCGGGCTATGACCCACGACCTCCTCGGTTCAGCGACGTCCCCGCCGACCTTGCGCGGTGACGTCGCCGAGCGCGTGCGAGTGCAGGCGCTCGACACGTCGTCGCTCGGGGACCGCAGCTACCTCGTCTGCGCGGGTGCCGTGGCCGCGGTCATCGACCCCCAGCGCGACATCGACCGCGTGCTCGACCTCGCCGACGACCTCGGCGTGCGCATCACCCACGTGCTGGAGACGCATCTGCACAACGACTACGTAAGCGGCGGCCTGGACCTCGCCCGTCGTACCGGTGCCGCGTACGCCGTCAACGCCGCCGACACCGTCAACTTCGACCGACGCCCCGTGTCTGACGACGACGTGATCCAGGTCGGCGAGCGGCTCGCCCTGCGCGCGTTGCACACCCCCGGCCACACTCCGACCCATCTGTCCTATGTCGCGGAGGAGGGCAGCAGGGCGGTAGCCGTCTTCACCGGTGGCTCACTGCTGTACGGCGCCACCGGACGTACCGACCTCGTCGATCCCACCCGCACCGAGGAGCTGGCCCGGGCGCAGTACCGCTCGGTGCGCACCCTCGCCGCGGGGCTGGCCGACGGCGTGCAGGTCTATCCGACGCACGGCTTCGGCAGCTTCTGTTCCGTGACGCCCGGCTCGGGCACGTCGTCGACCATTGGCGGCGAGCGGACGGCCAATCCGGCTCTCACTCTTGACGAGGACGTGTTCGTCCGCCAGCTCGTCGCCGGGCTGGCCGCCTACCCGGCGTACTACACGCACATGGCCCCGCTCAACGCGGCCGGTCCCGCACCGTTCGATCTCACGACGCCGCCGTACGCCGTCGACGCCGCGGAGCTGCGCCAACGACTTGCCGCCGGCGAGTGGGTCGTCGACCTGCGTACCCGACGGGCCTTCGCGTCGGACCACGTGCAGGGCACCCTCAGCTTCCCGCTGGAGCGCGCGTTCGTGACCTACCTGGGCTGGCTGCTCCCGTGGAATTCGGCGCTGACGCTGCTCGGCGAGACACCCGAGCAGGTGGCAGCGGCACAGCGCGAGCTGGCCCGCATCGGCGTCGACCGGCTGGCGGGTGCGGCGACGGGTTCGCCGGCGCAGTGGGCTGGGGATACGCCGCGGCGTGGTTACCGGATGCTCGACTTCGCCGCGCTGCAGCAGCGGCGGGTAGCCGGCGGCGGCGTGGTGGTGCTCGACGTACGCCGCGACGAGGAGTGGCGAGCCGGCCACCTCGACGGTGCAGTGCATATCCCCCTGCACGAGCTGCCGCACCGGTTGCCCGAGGTGCCTCCGGGCGAAGTCTGGGCGCACTGCGCGGCCGGCTACCGTGCAGCCGTCGCGGCCTCCCTCCTCGATGCCGCCGGCCGAGACGTGGTCGCCGTCGACGACGCCTTCGACAACGCCGCCCAAGCGGGCCTGCCGGTCACGCCGAGCGTCTGAACTCTCCTAGCACACGCCTCGCCCGAGGAGACGGTCGAACGCAAGGCCCGTCGCCTCGGCCTGGACGAGCTTGTCGACGACATCGATGATCCAGTCGCGGGCCGTCCACGTCGACGGCTGATAGAGCCCGAGCGCGCTGTTGAGTGCGACGTCTCCGGTGTAGACGACGGCGAACACCGCTGTCACGGCCCGCTGGCCATGTAAGCCGGCATGGCCGGCAAGCCCGAATGCAGCACCCCACATCGCGCCCAGCGCAAAGTGTGTGGCGAGGTTCAGCCGCTTGCGCCCGGCACCGCTGGTCGGACGGATTGGCAGCACCTTCTCGGCAAAGCCTGCCGGGGCGAAACTGTCAGCGCGCCCGGTCAGAGGCATCTCGACGAACTTCTGGAAGGCGGTCATCACGAATGTGCCAGCAAGACCGGCCACCACGCCGCTTGCCAGCGTCGCGGGCAGAGCGGGTTCTTTTCTCATACGCGGCCGTCTACCCCGGCCACGGTCACCTCAAAGCTTGGCGTCTGCAACTCACGAGCGGGGGGCGAAGTCCGTGCCCGCAGCGGCAGCAATTTCTCGTACGATCGAGCGAAATGCTGGACCACGGTAGACCAGTACCGGTGGGCGCAGACGGGTTCGAACCGCCGACCCCCTGCTTGTAAGGCAGGTGCTCTTCCGCTGAGCTATGCGCCCCCGTCCGGCGCAGCAGCCTACCCGCGGCCGCGGTGCAACACTTTGTCGAGAGCTGCGCGAACGTCCTCGGCCAAGGCGGTGTCGCGATCCGCTGCGCCGGGCGTCGGATGAACGCCGGCATCCTCGAACCAGGGACACACTCGGCAATGGGTGACGCCGAGCCGCCGCTCCAGTGCAGTCGAGCCGCAGCTGGGGCAGGCGTCGAGGTCGGAAGTCCAGTCCGCGCCCTGACACTCCGGACAGACCAGCACCTGCTGGCCGCCCTGAACACCGCGTCGCCACGGGCTGGGTCCACGCACCGGGTCGGTTTGGCGCCGGCCGCAGCGGTGACACGGCATGGTGATCCCCTAGACCCAGTTAGAGCGCTGCCAGCGCCCGATGGTAGGCGGTGATATCACGCCCGTCGGGGATCGTGTTGAGCACCGACCAGCGGACCACACCGTCCTTGTCGATGACGAAGGTGCCGCGCAGCGCAGCGCCGACCTTTTCATCGAAGACGCCGTACGCACGGGCCACCTCGCCGTGCGGCCAGAAGTCGGCCAGGAGCGGAAACCCCAAGCCCTGTTGCTCGGCGAAGACACGTTGGCTGAACATGGAGTCGACGCTTACGGCAAGCAGCTGCACCCGATCGTTCTGCAGTTGTGGCAGCTGCTCGTTCAGCGCGAGCAGCTCTCCCCCGCACACGCCGGTGAAAGAGTAAGGGTAGAAGACGAGCACGACGTCGCGCTGGCCAGCGAAACTGGACAGCTGCACCCGCTGCCCATGCTGGTCGGGCAGCGAGAACTCCGGCGCCCGTTCACCAACCTCGATCATCGCGGCTCCCTCAGGGTGATGGCTCCGGGTGGTGGGTCCCGGTGATGGGTCCCGGTGGTAGCTGCCAGTGGTAGCTCCGGGGTAACGTGCGCGGCCCTTTCGTCGGCGGCATCATGCCAGGGTGCCTCACGCTTCGGCAGCGGCTGTCACCCCCAAGTCGAGAGAGCGGGGGCTGGCCGATGAGGACCTCGCGGTGACGGGTGAGCTGATCGTCGCGGCCTGGAACGCCTTTTTGGCAGTCGCCGAGCGGGCCGACCTCACCGCGGCGTCGCGCCTACCCGGGTGGACCGGCCACGACGTCTGCGTTCACCTGGGCGGCTGG
>JBBSMJ010000095.1:0-5687 GCA_038233235.1 Actinomycetes bacterium
ATCGGAAGGGGTCCGGGCGCCCAGCAGACAACGACTCCCGTGCCGGCAGCCAGCCGGCCGAGGTCGGTTCGAAGGGCGCACCGGACCTGCTTCCGCTACCGGACCTGTCTCCGGCGGCACCAGCATCCGGGGCACCAGCATCCGGGGCACCAGCATCGTCGCCAGCTCGTTGTACCGTCCCTGAGGACCGGCACGACGGGCGAGAAGGGGCGGTGGCGGGTGCCCGATCGTACAGCCATCGGCGCCCCCCCGGCACCTGCTGACAGCACCAGCCAGCGGGCCGAGCCGCCAACTCGGCAGCGACACGGTCGGCTGTCGCTGGCCGTTCTCAGCGTCGTGGGCGGGCTGCTGCTTTCCGGCGGCTTCGCGCCGATTGCCTGGTGGTTCCTCGCTGTCCCCGGTATCGCCGCCTTGCTCATCGCGGTGCGCGGTCAGCGGCTGCGCGGCGGAGCGCTGGCCGGGTTGCTGTTCGGGCTCGCCTTCTTTTTGCCGCTGCTCAGCTGGATGCGGGTGATCGGCGTCGATGCCTGGGTTGCCCTTTCCGCCGTACAGGCCGTGTTCCTCGCCCTCCTCGGCGCCGGGCTGACCCGGGTCACCCGGCTCCCCGGCTGGCCGCTGTGGGCGGCCTGCCTGTGGGTGGCGGTGGAGGCCCTCCGGGCGCGCGTGCCATTCGGCGGCTTCCCGTGGGGGCGGCTGGCCTTCGCCGAGGCGGACGGGCCGTTGGCGCCGTACGCCGCCCTCGGCGGCAGCCCGCTGGTCTCGTTCGTCACCGCGCTGGCCGGCGGGGTGCTGGCCGCGGTGGTGAGCGCGCTGCTGAGGCGCCACCTCCGGACGGCCCTTTCGGGGGCGTTGGCGCTGGCCGCCCTTCCGCTGCTCGCCGCGCTTATCCCGCTGCCGTCGGCCCAGTCCACGGCGGGAGAGCGGAGCGCGGTGGTGGCTGCCGTGCAGGGCAACGTCCCGCGGGTGGGCCTGGACTTCCTCGGCCAACGGCGGGCGGTGCTCGACAACCACATCGACCAGACGGGCCGGCTTGCGCAACTCGTGGCCGCTGGTCAGCTGCCCCGCCCGGATCTGGTGGTGTGGCCGGAGAACGCCTCCGACATCGACCCCTACGCCGACGCCACCGTGCGCGCCGACATAAGTGCCGCCGTTTACGCAGTCGGCGTACCCACCCTTGTCGGGGCGGTCGCCGGGACGGACTCACCGCGGCTCCGCAACCTGGGCATCGTGTGGGATCCGCAGGGCGGACCGGGGGAGAGCTACCTCAAGCGGCACCCCGTTCCGTTCGGTGAATACGTCCCGTTCCGTGCGCAGCTGGAGCCCTTCATCGGCCGGCTCGATCGGGTGCCCCGGGACTTCGCGGCGGGGGATCGGCCGGGGGTGTTGCAGGTCGGTCCGGCGGTCGTCGGTGACGTCATCTGCTTCGAGGTCGCCTACGACGAGTTGCTGCGCGACGTCGTCGCCGGCGGCGCGGATCTGCTGGTCGTGCAGACCAACAACGCGACGTACGGGCGAACCAGTCAACCGGAGCAGCAGCTGGCCATGTCCCGGCTGCGAGCGATCGAGCACGGACGGGCAGTGGTGATCGCCGCGACGTCCGGGATCAGCGCCGTCATCGGCCCCGACGGGCGGGTACTCGACCGTTCCGACGATTTCACCGCTGACCTGCTGGTGCAGCGCGTCGCGCTGCGAGGCGAGCTTACGGTTGCGGACCGGGTGGGCGCGGCTCCCGAGTGGGCGCTAACGGGCGTCGGCCTGCTCGCCGTACTCCTCGGCTCTTCCCACCTGCGCCGGCGGACCAGATGAGCGCCCGCCCAGCCGCTGGCACAGTGCTGGTGGTCGTGCCGACCTACAACGAGGTCGCCAACCTGCAGCCGGTGGTCGCCCGACTTCGCGCGGCGGTACCGCAGGCCGACGTGCTCGTCGTCGACGACGCGAGCCCCGACGGCACCGGCGAGCTGGCCGACCGGCTGGCCGCCGCCGACTCCGCCGTCGCTGTGTCGCACCGACCGGCGAAGCAGGGGTTGGGCGCGGCGTACCGCGCCGGCTTCGACTGGGGCCTGGCCCGCGGCTACGACGTGTTCGTCGAGATGGACGCCGACGGGTCACACCGCCCAGAGGAGTTGCCGCAGCTGCTGGCCGCGCTCGCGGATGCCGACCTGGTGATCGGCTCCCGCTGGATCCGCGGGGGGGCAGTGCGCAACTGGCCGCTGCGCCGCCGGCTGCTCTCCCGCGGCGGCAACGCCTACGCCCGGTTGATGCTCGGTCTACCGTTGCGCGACGTCACCGCCGGCTTCCGGGCGTTCCGCCGGGGGACGCTGGAGGGCGTGCGACTGGACGAGGTGACCAGCCAGGGCTACTGCTTCCAGGTCGACCTCGCGTGGCGGGCAGTCGCGGCCGGGTGCCGCGTAGTGGAGGTGCCGATCACCTTCGTCGAGCGGGAGCACGGGGTGAGCAAGATGGACCGGGCGATCGTTGCCGAGGCGCTGTGGCGGGTGACCGCGTGGGGCCTGACCCGCCGGATCGGGAGGAGGTGAGGCCGATGCCGCTGCTGCTGTTCGCCGCCTTTGTCGTCGTACCGCTCATCGAGTTGTACATCATCATTCAGGTAGGACAGGGGATCGGCGTCCTGCCCACCGTGCTCATCCTGCTCGCGGTGAGCCTGGCCGGCGCCTGGTTGGTACGGCGAGAGGGCGCCCGCGCCTGGCAGGCGCTCAAGGGCGCGCTGCGGTCCGGGCGGCTGCCCAGCCGGGAGGTGAGCGACGCTGCGCTCGTCCTGGTAGGCGGCACGTTGCTGCTCACCCCGGGGTTCATTACCGACGCGCTGGGCCTCTTCTTCGTCGTCCCGCTGACTCGGCCGCTGGCCCGCCGCGGCCTGGGATGGGTGATCGCCCGGCGCGTGGCCCGACGAGGTCAGCGCCGCTAGCGCTGAAAAAGGCCGGCCGCGGACATGCGGCCACTGAACATGGACGAGCCGCGCCGTCGGGGGGGGAGCGGCGCGGCTCGTCGCGAGCGTCACCCGGCGGTGGTGCCGGGGGGCGCGTCAGGCGGTCTTGCGGCGGGTGGGCTCGGTGTAGGCCCGGGAACTGTTCATGCGACCGGACCGCAGCACCTCGAGTCGCTCGGCGAGCACCTCTTCGAGGTCCTCGACGGTGCGTCGCTCCATCAGCATGTCCCAGTGGGTGCGCGGTGGCTTGACCTTCTTCGCGGTCGGCTCGGCGCCGTCGATGCGCTGGGCGCTGAGGCCGCAGACTCGACATTCCCAGATCACCGGCACGTCGGCCTCGGTTGCGAAGGGCACCGTGGTCCGGTGCTCTTCGGGGCAGTCGTAGGAGACGTGTTGGCGAGGGGCCAAGTCGACACCCTCGTCGGTCTCGTAGCTGGTCGCCCCCAAGCGCGAGCCGCGCAGTGCTCGCTCGCTCATAGCTCTCCTACGGGTAGACGGAACTCTCAGTGCCGTGATAACGCCCTCGATAGGTGGAAGATTCCCCGATGCGGGAGAAGCACCCGAGTGGCGGCAGTTACAACCGCTGGGGCGGGGTGTTGCCGGCCTCACGAACGGCGCGTACGACGTCCACCCTGCTGAGCACGATCAGCCCGGCGACGAAGAACACCAGCAGCGAGATGATCGCGATCCGGTAACTGCCGGACAGCTGCAGCGACAGCCCGAACAGGAACGTGCCGAGCCAGCTGGTGCCGCGTTCGCTGATCTCGTACAGGCCGAAGTACTCCGCCTCCCGGCCGGCGGGAACCATGTGGGAGAACAGTGAGCGGGACAGCGCCTGGGTCCCGCCGAGCACCAGGCCGATGAGTGCGGCCAGGCCGAAGAACAGCGCGGGACGACCCGGGGGGAGGAGGTAGCTCACCCCGATGACCGCCGTCCAGACCAGCAGACTGCCCTGGATGACGCGGGTGGCGCCGTACCGCCGGGCCAGCGCACCGAGCCCCAGCGCGCCGCCGAACGCGACGAACTGCACCATCAGGATCGCGCCGATGAGCGTGCCCTGTCCGAGCAGCAGCTCCCGGTCGCCGTACGTCGCGGCCAGGGCGATGACCGTCTGGATGCCGTCGTTGTAGAGCAAGTAGGCCAGCAGGAACAGCAGCGTCTGCGGGTAGGCGCGGGCGCCGCGCAGGGTGTCGCGTAGCTGGCGGAACCCGGTGGTGACCGCGGCCGAGCCGGCCTCGGCCGGCGCCGTGGCGCGTCGGCGCAGGGCGGCGAGGGGTACGGCGGTGAACAGCGCCCACCACACCCCGGCGGAGAGCAGCGCGATGCGTACGGCGTCGCCCTCGCTCAGCCCGAGCCGTTCGTGGAGGGTGAACAGCGCCAGGTTGGCGGCGAGCAGCAGCCCACCGCCCAGGTAGCCGAGAGCCCACCCGCGGGCGGAGACACGGTCCCGCTCGGCCGGGGTGGCGATCTCGGGCAGGAAGCTGTTGTAGACGACGATGGACGCGCCGAAGGCAACGTTGGCGACCGTGAAGAGCGCGCCGCCGAGCAGGTACCTGTCGCCGCCGAGGAAGAACAGCCCCATGGTGGCCGCGGCTCCGACGTACGCGGTCGCGGCGAGCATGGTCAGCTTGCGGCGGGAGCGGTCGGCGACGGCGCCGGTGAGCGGCAGCACGACGACCTGCAGCAGGACCGACAGGGAGACGACGTAGGGGAAGAAGGACTCCGCCCGGATGGGGATGCCCAGCGGGCGAAGGAAGCCGTCCGGGTCGGCGGCGGCTTCCGCCACCGTGGTCAGGTAGGGGCCGAGGAAGACGGTGACGACGGTGGTGGAGAAGGCGGAGTTGGCCCAGTCGTAGACGTACCAGCCGCGCTGCTCCCGCCGGCGGGCAGCGGAGGCCTCCGCGACGTCTACCTCGGACATGACGCGATCATCCTGGGTGCCACGAGCCGCGGTCGAGCAACACCGCGCGCAGGGTGTCGATCCGGTCGGTCATCAACCCGTCGACGCCCAGGTCGAGCAGCCGATGCATTTCCGTCGGGTCGTCGACGGTCCACACGTGGACGGCAAGGCCGCCGCGGTGGGCGGCGCGCAGCAGCCGGGCGTCGACCACCCGGTAGCGGCCGACCCGGTTCGGCAGCTGCGCGCACGGAATGCCGCGGGGAATCAGTCGGCGGCTGCCGGCGTACGCGGCGAGCCGCAGCGCCGTCGCCCGTCGCGGTCCGAGGGAGGTGCACAGCGTCGGGCCCAGCGCGGCGCGCACTGTCCGCAGGCGGGCGTCGGAGAAGGAGGCGACACAGACGCGGTCGAGGGCGCCAGTGCGGCGTACCGCGTCGATCAGTGGGCCGAGCGCAGCCTGTTCCTTGACGTCGACGTTGACGTTGACGTTCGGCCACGCGGCGAGCAGGTCTTCGAGGCGGGGGATGGGTTCCCGGCCGCCGATGCGCGCCCGCGCCACCTGACGGTAGGGCAGCCGGGCGATTCGTCCGCGGGCGTCAGTGACCCGGTCGAGGGTGTGGTCGTGGAAGGCGAGCAGGACGCCGTCCGCTGTGGCGTGCACGTCGGTTTCCAGGTATCTGTACCCGAGGTCGACCGCTTGCTGGAACGCCACCATCGAGTTCTCCAGGCCGTTGGCGGCGCCGCCACGGTGGGCGAAGGCGAGCGGGTGCGGCGCGTCCAGGAAGGCAAAGACGGCCGGCCCCACGGCTGGTGAGCCTAGGCCGCGGGGCAGCCGCGTGGGCC
>JBBSMJ010000096.1:0-5618 GCA_038233235.1 Actinomycetes bacterium
CGACTTGGTCGGCGAAGGGGACGGCGTCGTCTTGGTCGGGGTCGGCGACGGAATGGTCTCGGTTGGAGTGGCCGTCGGCAAGGTGGCAGTCGGCGTGGGGGTCGGGGTCAGCGTCGGCGTGGGGGTCAGCGTCGGCGTGGGGGTCATGTCGGCGCCCACAAAGGCCGGCTCCGGGAACTCCTCCACCGGCTGCCCGTCGAGCGCCGCCGCCATGAATGCCGTCCAGATCTGCGCCGGGAAGGACCCGCCGGTGACGGTGTCGAGTCCACCCGCGCCGGCCAACGATCGGGTGCCATCACCCCGGAACATCGCCACCGCTGCTGAAAGCTGCGGCACATAGCCGGCGTACCACGCCGACTTGTTTGCTTGCGACGTGCCGGTCTTTCCGGCGGAGGGCCGACCGAGCTCGGCCGCCGCGAACCCGGACCCGTCGGTCACTACGCCCTGCAGCGCGTAGGAGACATCGGCGGTGACGTCCTTGCTGAAGGCTCGCTGGGTGGGGGTGTCGCCGACGTACTCCATGGAGCCATCGGGGCCGCGGACCTCCAGCAGCACGTGCGGTTCGGCACGGCGGCCCTCGGCGGCGAAGGTGGCGAAGGCGTTGGCGATGTCGACGACGTGCGGGGCGGCCGGACCCAGCGTCACCGACGCGGTCGGCTCGATCTCCACCGAGTCCGGAATCCCCGCTCGGCGGGCCGCGTCGACGACCCGGCGCGGACCGACGTCGAGGGCGAGGTCGACGTAGACGGTGTTGACCGAGTTGGCGGTGGCTGTGAGCAAGTCGATCACGCCGAAGCTGGTGCCGCCGAAGTTCTCCACCGGCCGCTGGTACTCCGGGAACGTCCGTGGTGACGCCCCGTCGTAAGTACTGCGCAGGCCGATGCCTTGCTCCAACGCCGCCGCCAGCGTGAACGGCTTGAACGTGGAGCCCGCCTGCGCGGTGGCCTGGGTGGCGTTGTTGACGCTGCGGCGGACGAAGTCCGGACCGCCGTACATTGCGGTGATTTCCCCGGTGGCGGGCTCGACGGCGGCCAATCCGACCCGCAGCTTGTCCCGCCGCGCACCGTCGGGGAGGTTGTCCTTTACCGCCGCCACTGCGGCCCGCTGCGCCCCTCGGTCGAAGGTGGTGCGGACCTGCAGGCCCCCCTGGTCGATCCGCTCCTCGGTGAACCCCTTGGCGAGCAGCTCGCGGCGTACGGTCTCGATGAGATAGCCGGTCGGACCGCCGAGCCGGTCGTCGGTTTCGCGCGCGGCGATCTCCGGAACCCGAGCGGCCCGCGCCTGCCGCGCCGACACCCAGCCTCGCTCGAGCATGCCGGCGAAGACGTAGTCGACCCGATCACGCAAGCGCTCGGGATTCTCGTCAGGGTCGTAGGCGCCTGGGGAACGGATCAGCGCAGCGAGTACGGCGCCCTCCGCGAGATCCAGCTCCGCCGCGTCCTTGGCGAAGTACGCCTCCGCGGCGGCTTGGATGCCGTAGGCGTTGCGGCCGAAGTAGATGGTGTTGAGGTAGTCCTCGAGGATCTGGTCCTTGGACCGCTCCTGGTCCAGCTTCACCGCGAGGAACAGCTCTTTGACTTTCCGTACGTGGGTCCGGTCCTGGGTCAGGTAGGCGTTCTTCGCGTACTGCTGGGTGATGGTGGACCCACCCTGCAACCCGTCGCCGGTGAGGTTGGTCCACGCGGCGCGCACGATACCTCTCGGGGAGATCCCCTGATCGCTGTAGAAGTCGCGATTCTCTGCCGCCAGGACCGCCCGGCGCACGTCCATCGGCACGTCGTCGAGGCCGATGATCGTACGGTTCGTGTCGCCGAGCCGGCCCAGCTCCTCTCCCCCTCGATAGGTCAGCACGGTGCGCTGTTCGAGGACGGCGCGGTTGACGTCGGGCAGGTCGATCATCGCGTAGACCACACCGACGAACCCGGCCAGGGCGAAGGCGCCGAGGGCCCACACCGCCAGCAGCTGTCGCCAGGACGGCAGGAAGCGGCGTACGCCGGAGCGGCCGGCCCGCGGATAGTCGATGGTCACTCCTCGGCGAGGCGACGGCGGCGCGCCCGCCCACGTGGTACGCCGTCCCCGAGGACGTACGACGTCGCCAAGTGGTTCCATGCGCAGCTCTGGCACACCTCGACGACGTAGACGCGGAACTCGCCGTGCTCACGGGCCATCGGCTCCAGCTCTCTGGTGGCCCGCACCCGACCGGAGTACTGACCGAGCTCGTCGCCGTAAACGTAGGTCACGTGGGTGAGCGGCTCCCGACGGCAGATCGGGCAGGGCTGCTCGGTGGGTTCGCCGTGGAACTTCGCCGCGCGCAGCAGGTAGGGGTGTGCGTCACAGACGTCGGTGGTGACGCGCGCCCCGGTGAGCAACGCGGCGACCGTCGCCCGCCGCGCCAGCGCATAGTCGACGACCGACCGCTGGGACCACACGGTCGACCAGGGTACGCGGCGGGATCGGTCCCATCGTTGCCGCGCGCACCCCCTGGGGGAAAGGCAAGGAAGGCGAGGGAAGTCGCTGGGCCAGCCGCCGCAGGTTGCCGGCGAGTTGCCGCAAGGTGTCCACCAGGAGACGGTTGCGTGTCCGCGCCGGGTGCCCTATCGTCCCGATGTATCAGCGCGATACATCGGGGGGTCCTATGAGCGTCAGTCGTCGGGGGGAGGTGCTGGAGTTTGCCGTTCTCGGCCTGCTTGCCGAGTCGCCGATGCACGGTTATGAGTTGCGCAAGCGGCTCGGGAGCCTGCTCGGACCACTACGGGCCTTCTCCTACGGCTCGCTGTATCCCTGCCTCAAGGAGCTGGTCGCCCGTGACCTGCTCACCCAGGACGACGTACCGGCCGCTACCACCAGTGAGCCCCTGCGGGGGCGGCCGAGCCGCCGCTCGAAGATCGTCTACCGGCTCACCGGCGACGGTAAGGAGCGGTTCCAGGCACTGCTCGCAGAGTCTGGACCCTCGGCGTGGGAGGACGACAACTTCGGCGTCCACCTTGCCTTCTTCGCGCGGACGGACCGGGAGGTGCGGCTGCGCATCCTCGAAGGCCGGCGGAGCCGGCTCGAGGAGCGGCTGGCCACCGTCCGCACCGCCCTGACCCGCACCAAGGAACGCGTCGACGGTTACACCCTCGAGCTGCACCGCCACGGGCTGGAATCGGCGGAGCGCGAGGTGCGCTGGCTCGACAAGCTCATCAGCGCCGAGCAACACGACAGCACGACCCGCCGGAACCGGTCGACCGACCGCTCCGACACGACCAGGACGGATCCGACCCCCAGATAGCGGGATCACAACAGACAAGGAGCAGGCGGATGGGTGCGGTACGCGTAGCCGTCGTCGGTGTGGGCAACTGCGCCGCGTCCCTCGTACAAGGAGTCCACTACTACCGGGACGCTGACCCGCAGATGCGCGTCCCCGGTCTCATGCATGTCCAGCTGGGGGACTACCACGTCCGCGACATCGAGTTCGTCGCGGCGTTCGACGTCGATGCGAAGAAGGTCGGTTTCGACCTCTCCGACGCCATCGGTGCCAGTGAGAACAACACCATCACGATCTGCGACGTCCCACCGACCGGCCTGGTTGTGCAGCGCGGTCACACCCTCGACGGCCTGGGTCGCTACTACCGCGAGACGATCGAGGAGTCCTCGGACGAGCCGGTCGACGTGGTGGCCGCGCTCCGCGAGTCTCGAGCCGACGTGCTCGTCTGCTACCTGCCCGTCGGGTCGGAGGACGCGGCGCGCTTCTACGCCCGGTGCGCGATCGAGGCCCGCGTCGCCTTTGTCAACGCGCTGCCGGTCTTTATCGCCGGGACGCCGGAGTGGGCGCAGGAGTTCACCGACGCCGGCGTACCCATCATCGGTGACGACATCAAGAGTCAGGTGGGCGCCACCATCACCCACCGGGTCCTCGCCAAGCTGTTCGAGGACCGCGGGGTCACCCTCGACCGCACGATGCAGCTCAATGTCGGCGGCAACATGGACTTCATGAACATGCTCGAGCGGGATCGCCTCGAGTCGAAGAAGATCTCCAAGACTCAGGCGGTGACCTCCCAGGTCGACCGCGACATGGGCAAGCGCAACGTGCACATCGGACCCTCCGACTACGTGCCGTGGCTCGACGACCGCAAGTGGGCCTACGTGCGCCTGGAGGGCCGGGCCTTCGGCGACGTACCGCTCAGCCTGGAGTACAAGCTGGAGGTGTGGGACTCCCCCAACTCTGCCGGGGTCATCATCGACGCGTTGCGCTGCGCCAAGATCGCAAAGGATCGGGGGATCGGCGGGCCAGTGCTCTCGGCGGCGGCGTACTTCATGAAGTCCCCACCCAAGCAGTACAGCGACGACGAGGCCCGCGAACTGGTGGAGCAGTTCATCCGCGGCGAGGTCGAGCGCTGAGCACCGCCGGGTGACCGGCCCACTACCCGATGATCATGGTGCAAAGACGACCTTCATCCCGTAGCCGGACGATCCGGGCACACCCTCTGGTCAGGGCATTCCGATAGGTCTAGCCTCCAGGCCGAACGGCCGGGGGGGAGAGCCCGGCCACCGGATATGGAGGTCGGCTATGCAACACATCGGCACGGCTCGGCGCGCCTTGGCCGCGCTCGGCGCGGCGGCACTCACGCTGAGCCTCGCGGGGCCGTCCGCGGCGGCGCCGGGGGCCGGCGACGGATCGGCCTGGCGCAGCCCGGTACGACCCTCGCCCGCAACCATCGCAGCGCTCGAGTTGGCGGCGCGCAACGCGGCAGTCGGGAAAGTAGGAGCGGCAGCCCACCCGCAGGTTGTGGTCCGCGGGCTGAACAACCCGCGCCAGCTGGACCGCGGTCCGGGTGGTGGCCTCTACATCGCCGAGGCCGGCCGCGGCGGCGACACCTGCTTCGGCGAGGGCGAAGAGGAGTTTTGCCTGGGGGAGACCGGCGCCGTCTCCTTTGTCGGGCGCCCGGGCCAGGCGACGGACACCGAGCCGCGCCGCATCAACACCGGCCACCTCTCGGCAGCTGGACCGGACGGGACCTTTGCGCTCGGAGCGACCGGAGTCGCCAAGTTCGGGGCCAAGAGCGGCCGGTTCCACAGCGTCTTCAACTTCGCCCCACCGGACCTGGTGCCCGAACCGCTTCCAGGGGAGCAGCTCGGCAAGCTCATCAGAGCGACGTGGGCGGGCCGCAAGGACATCGTGGCGGACATCGCGGCGTACGAGTTCGAGAACAACCCCGACGGTGAAGGCGTCGACTCCAACCCGTACGCCGTGCTCGACCTGGGCGGGCGGCTGCTCGTCGCCGATGCCGGCGCCGACACCGTCTACTCGGTGTCAAAGGAGACCGGCGACATCAACGTCTTCGCCGTCATCGACACCAGTTCCGAGGGGCGTGACCCGGTGCCCACGTCGCTCGCCCGCGGCCCGCACCGGACGATCCTGGTCGGCACGCTCGGCGCCGGTGAAGCACCGGGTGCAGCAGAGGTGCGCGCCTACAGCCGCAAGGGCAAACTGCTGCACACCGTCGGCGGCTTCACCACCGTGGTCGGCGTCGCCTACGACAAGCGGCATGACGACCTCTACGTCAGCGAACTGTTCGCCGGTGAGGACCCGGAAGCGATCCCGGGTGCGCTGACCAAGGTGGCGGCGGATGGCGAAC
>JBBSMJ010000097.1:0-5559 GCA_038233235.1 Actinomycetes bacterium
CCGGTCGACTGGTGGGAGTGGTCACCGGAAGCTTTCGCCGAGGCGGCGCGGCGCGGCGTACCGGTGCTGCTCTCGGTGGGCTATTCCGCCTGTCACTGGTGTCACGTCATGGCCCACGAGTCCTTCGAGGACAGCGAGGTCGCGCGGCTGATGAACGACCTGTTCGTCAACATCAAGGTCGACCGCGAGGAACGGCCCGACGTCGATGCGGTCTACATGGAGGCCACCGTGGCGATGACGGGTCACGGCGGGTGGCCGATGACCGTCTTCGCGACCCCAGCGGGGGAGCCGTTCTTGTGCGGCACCTACTTCCCGCCCGACCCGCGTCACGGCATGCCCTCGTTCACCCAGTTGCTGCTCTCGGTTGACCGGGCCTGGCATGAGCGCCGCGACCAGGTCGAGGCGGCCGGCGCCGACGTCGTACGCCGACTCGGCGAGCGCACACCGGCCCCGGCCGCGGGCGGCGTACCGCCGGGGAAGGAGTCCCTCGCAACCGCGGTGGAGGGGCTGCGCCGCGACTACGACGAGACGTACGGAGGTTTCGGCCGGGCGCCGAAGTTCCCTCCCTCGATGACGATGGAGCAGCTACTGCGCCACCACGGGCGCACCGGGGCAACCAACGCGCTCGACATGGTGGAGCACACCGGCGAGGCGATGGCACGGGGCGGGATGTACGACCAGCTCGGTGGCGGCTTCGCCCGCTACTCCGTCGACGACCGCTGGGTGGTGCCGCACTTCGAGAAGATGCTGTACGACAACGCTCTGCTGCTGCGCGTCTACACGCACTGGTTTCGGTCCACCGGTTCCGCTCTCGCCCGGCGGGTGGCGGAGGAGACGGCCGACTGGATGCTGCGCGACCTGCGTACGCCGCAGCGTGGCTTCGCTTCCGCGCTCGACGCCGACAGCGAGGGCGAGGAGGGCCGCTACTACGTGTGGACACCTGCCCAGCTCCGCGAGGCGCTCGGGGAGTCCGACGGCGCCTGGGCGGCCGACCTCTTCGCGGTGACCGAGCGGGGCACCTTCGAGCACGGCGCGTCGGTGCTGCAGCTGCTGCACGACCCCGACGACGCTGCCCGGTACGCCGACCTCCGCAGCCGACTGCTGTCCACCCGCGAGCAGCGGGTCCCGCCGGCACGCGACGACAAGGTCGTCGCCGGGTGGAACGGGTTGGCGATCGCCGGCCTCGCCGAGGCGGGGGCGCTGCTGGGCCGCTCCGATTTCACCGCGGCTGCCGTTGCGGCCGCCGACCTGCTGCTGGATCTTCACCTGGTGGACGGCCGGCTGCGTCGTACCTCGCGGGAGGGCGTGTGCGGCGCGCACGCCGGTGTGCTGGAGGACTACGGGGACGTCGCCGAGGGTCTGCTCGCCCTGTACGCCGTCACCGGCGAGGCGCGCTGGTTGACCGCAGCAGGCGGGCTGCTCGACGCGGTGCTGGAGCACTTCGCGGACGGTCGGGGCGGGTTCTACGACACCGCCGACGACGCCGAGCGGCTGGTCCGCCGACCGCAGGACCCCACCGACAACGCGACTCCCGCCGGGCAGTCCGCAGCGGCCGGTGCGCTGCTCGGCTACGCCGCCTACACCGGTTCCGGCCGCCATCGGGAGGCCGCCGTGCGGGCGCTGGGCACGGCCGGGGAGCTGGCGACGCGCCACCCGCGGTTTCTCGGCTGGACGCTCGCGGTGGCCGAGGCGATGGCCGCCGGACCGCTCGAGATCGCGGTCGTGGGAGGGCAGGACGACGTGGCGACCAGCGCGCTCCACCACGTCGCGCTGTCCGCCACCAGCCCGGGTGCGGCCGTGGCGGTCGGGGAGCCCGGTGCCACCCAGGTGCCGCTGCTGCGCGACCGCCCGCTGGTCGACGGCCGCCCGGCGGCGTACGTCTGTCGCCACTTCACCTGCGCCGCGCCGGTGACCGGACCGGCGGAGCTAGCTGCCCTCGTCGGAGCACGAGCCGAGGGGTTCCGCTCCCAGTGAACGCCGATAGGCGACGGGGCGTAATGCTGTAATCATGCATACATGACAACTTCTGAAGCCCCTCATGACCGACTGCGTGGCTGGTTGACCGGTCGGCTGCCCACCGATTGGTTTACCGCTGCCCCCGAGGTCACCGTGGACCGCGACGAGATCACCGTCATCGGGCGGCTCGCCGCTCCGGACGTTGCCGCGGACGCGTCGGCCGCCGAGAAGGACGAAGCCGCCGCCGGGCGCATCAAGGAGTTCCGCGAGCGGACCCGCCAGGCGCGCATCGAGATCGCCCGTGAGCTGGAACACCGCGCGGGTCGAAAGGTGGCCTGGGGTGCGGCGTGCGGCGAGCGGCAGGAGCTGTTCACCACCATGTCCGTTCCGGTGATGACCCGGCTCCGCCAGCCGGAACGCCGGGTGCTGGACACCCTCGTCGACGCCGGCGTGGCCCGCAGCCGCAGCGATGCGCTGGCGTGGTGCGTGCGCCTGGTCGGGCGCAACACCGACGCCTGGCTCAGCGAACTTCGTACGGCGCTTCGTCATGTCGAGCAGGTTCGCGACACGGGTCCGGACCGCCCCAGCGACGCGGAGTAGTCAAGCTCGTCGCACCACGGCAGCGCCGGGAGGGCGCCCGTGTATCGCCGGCGCCGGCAGGGTAGGACGAACGACTCGCTAGAATGCGCGAAATCCCACACCCCCGACGTCCGGGCAGCACGTCCGGCGCCAAGGAGTCATCGTGGCGTATCAGGTCACCGCCAAGTCCGTCGAGTTCACTCCCGCGCCGGAGCGGCTGCGCGAGTTGGCCGAGCAGATGCCGAACAGCCAGGTCACCGAGTTCGACAACGTCAACGTCAAGTCGCGCGTCGATTCCCGCAGCGCGGCGTCCACCTTCGTGGTCGAGGACTCGACCAACGCGGAGAAGACCATCACCCGCGAGGAGTACGACCGTGTCGCCGCCATGCAGGAGGCGTACATCGCCGACCAGGACATGGTGGTCGTCGACGGCTACATCGGTTCCGATCCGGAGTTCCGCACCCGGGCGCGGCTGGTGATCGAGGCGGCCAATGCCAACGTCGCGGGCATGCAGCGCCAGCTCTACTACCCAGTGGGTGAGGACTACGACTCGGCCAGCTGGGAACCGGACACCACCGTCGTCTACACCCCCAACCTCCCGGTCGAGGGCTATCCCAACGACCGGCTCATCGCCGTCGACCTCAACGACAACATCTCCCGGGTCTTCAACACCGACTACTTCGGTGAGTCGAAGAAGGGCGGCCTGCGGATGTGGAACAACATCGTCTACGGCCGCGGCGGGCTCGCGCTGCACGCCGGCTGCAAAGTGATCCCGGTGGACGGCGAGCTGAAGACGATGCTGATCGTCGGGTTGTCCGGCACCGGGAAGACCACGACAACCTTTACCAAGCAGTTGGAGTCCAAGCCGGTGCAGGACGACTTCGTCGCGCTGATGCCCGGCGGCATGGTCTACACGACGGAGAACGGCTGCTTCGCCAAGACCTTCGGCCTCGACCCGAAGGACGAGCCGGCCATCTACAACGCGACGATCAAGCCGGACGCCTTCCTGGAGAACGTCTCCGTCGACGACGCAGGCAAGGTCGACTTCTTCGACACCTCCTACACCAAGAATGGCCGGACCACCTGGCCGTTCACCTACGTCGACCCGGCCGACCCCTCCACGCTGCGACCGGCCGAGTACCTGCTGATCCTCAACCGCAACGAGAACATCGTGCCCGGGCTTGCCCGGCTCGACCGCGCGCAGGCGGCGGCGTACTTCATGCTCGGCGAGACCACCGGCACGTCCGCCGGCGGCAAGGACGAGGAGGGCAAGTTCCTCCGCGTCCCCGGCACCAACCCCTTCTTCCCGCGCGCGATGGCCGACATGGGTAACCGCTTCCTCGAGCTGCTCGACAGCCACGAGCTCAAGGTGTACGTGCTCAACACCGGCCGGGTCGGCGGGCCCGACGGCGTCGAGGGCTCGAAGAAGGTGAAGATTCCGCACTCCTCCGCGATGGTGCAGGCGATCGCCGAGGACAGCGTGGAGTGGGAGGTCGACCCCGACTTCGGCTACGAGGTCGCCGCGGCCGTGCCCGGCTTGGACGACGCGGAGATCCTCCAGCCGCGCAAGCTCTACGAGCGTTTGGGCCGCATGGAGCAGTACGACGCCAAGGTCGCCCAGCTCAAGTCCGAGCGGACAGAGTTCCTCAAGCAGTTCCCCGGACTGGACGAGGCGATCGTCAAGTCCATCGGCTGAGTCCGCAGGCAACCCGGCTGTAGCTTGCCGTAGTCGGACGAGTACGATCTGTTAGAAGGGTTGTGGCTGGACGCTATGGAGGCCCGGATGAGACTTCGTCATCTGGTCTACGGGCTGTACGAACGCCGCCTCGGGGCGGTGCTCGATCCAGCGGGAATCCCCCGTCACGTGGGAGTCATCCTCGACGGGAATCGCCGGTGGGCCAAGGCCTCGGGGGCCGGTCCGGCAGAGGGCTACGACGCCGGGGCGCAGAAGATCCGCGAGCTGCTCGGTTGGTGTGACGAGGTTGGCGTCGAGGTCGTCACCCTCTGGCTGCTGTCCACCGACAATCTCAGTCGTCCCGTGGCGGAGTTGGCCCCGCTGTTCGAGGTCATCGAGACAGCGGCGCGCGACGTGGCCGCCGCGCACCGCTGGCGGGTGAACCCGATGGGCGCCCTCGACCTGCTGCCCGACCACGTCAGTCGCCACCTCAAGGAGGCGGCCGAGGCCACGGCGGGCATCGACGGGACGCTCGTCAACTTCGCCGTCGGCTACGGCGGCCGGCGCGAGATCACCGACGCGGTGCGCTCCCTGCTGCAGGAGCACGCCAGCCGCGGCACCAGCATCGAGGAACTCGCCCAAGTGCTGGACATCGAGCACATCTCCCAACACCTCTACACCAGGGGTCAGCCGGATCCCGAGCTGGTGATCCGCACCTCCGGCGAGCAGCGGCTGTCCGGGTTCCTGCTCTGGCAGAGCGCCCACTCGGAGTTCTACTTCTGCGAGGCGTACTGGCCAGACTTCCGCCGCGTTGACTTCCTGCGCGCGCTGCGCGCCTACGCCGCCCGCAACCGCCGCTTCGGCAGCTGATTGGACAGCGCTCCGGCGCGGCTCACGGCACCGGTGCCGGCCGTTCGACGGGGCAGCGGACCCCTGCGGCATTCACCAGGCGGAGATCCTGGGTGATCAGGCGCGTTTCGAGCGCCTCCGCGACCGCCACATACCACGCGTCGTACACGGTCACGTTGTCACGCAGCGCCCACACCCGGTCGAGAAACGGGGCCAACGAGTACCTGGCGATCCGCATGCGGCCTAGCTGGCTTATCGCCGTCCGCGCTGTGGCCGCATCGATGTCGCCCCGGCGAACCATCCCGCGGAACGCCGACACCACCTCCGCCTCCATGACGTACGGCGCGTGCACGACGTCCTCATGCCCGAGAGCCGCTCGCGCCGCCTCCCCATCCGGGCCAGACACCACCAGCGCATCGGTCACCACCGAGGCGTCGAGGACGTTCACCCGCCCTCGCGTTCGCTTCGGATGATGCCGGCGGACGACGCCTCGGCGAAGC
>JBBSMJ010000098.1:0-5497 GCA_038233235.1 Actinomycetes bacterium
CCCTCCGCGTCGTCGTGCAGGAGCAGCCGGTGCAGCGGCGCCGTCGGGGTGTTGTAGCTGCCGGCCCACCACAGCAGCAGCTGGCCCTGCGCGCGGGTGAGCGCGACGTACGTCAGGCGCAGCTCGTCGTCGGCCTCGTCCTGCTTGTGCGCCTGGACGTGTGCGCCCCAGTCAGGGCCGCCCTTGCCGCCGACGTCGCGCACGCGCCGGTCGTGCTGGTCGTGGAAGACCGCGGTCGCGGGTGCGTCGGGTGACCAGCGGTCCCACCCGAACGGCACCAGCACGACCGGGAACTCCAGGCCCTTGCTGGTGTGGATCGTGATGACCTGGACGGCGTCGGCGTCGGACTCAAGCCGCCGGCTGCGCTCCTGTGCTCCTTCGGTCCCCGCGTCGTTCCGCCGTCGGCGCAGCCACCCGAGCAGCGCCGTCCGCCCCAGCTGCCCCTCCAAGACGGCCTCGTGCAGTGCCTCGGTCAGGTGGCGCAGGTCGGTCAGCAGGCGATCCCCGCCGGTGTGGCCGAGCAGCCGCGGCTGCACGCTCTCGTCCACGCAGACCGCCTCGAACAGCGCAGATACCCCGCGCGTCTCGAAGGTGCGCACCCACCCGCGCAGGCGCAGCGCCAGCGCCTGGCTGTCCTCCTCCGCGAGTTGGTCTGCCGTACGTCCAACGAACGCGCCCAGGGCGAGCCGGCGCACGCGCGTGGTGCGGTGCGGCTGCTCCAGGGCCTCCAGGAGCAGCTGCCACTGGAGCGCTGCCGGGGTCGCGAACACGTCGGTGCGACCGGTGAGGACCACGGGCACGCCGGCCTCCTGCAGGACGCACTGGACCAGCTCAGCCTGCTTGTTGGTGCGCACCAGAACGGCTATGTGCCCTGGCGCGAGCTCCTCCATCGCGCCGCCGCCGCGCGGCAGCACCTGCGTCCCGGACGAGAGCAGCTGCGTGACCTGGGCCGCGACGTCCGCCGCGACCGCGTCGCGGGCTGGGCCGGTGGACGCGGTGCCGGACTGGGTGAGCGGGAGGTCGTCGCGGCGCAGCACGCGCAGGCGCACCGCCTCCGGGCGCGTGAGCAGCCGTCCGCGATGGGCGGCGCGAACCCGGCGGACGCGGATCCGCGGGTCGCCGAGCGCGGCGCCCCGGAAGACGGCGTCGAGGCCGCGCAGGAGCTCCGCGTCGCTGCGCCAGTTCTGCGGAAGGGTGCTCTGCGAGCTGGCCACCTCCGTCGCCTGGAGGTAGGCGTGCACGTCCGCGCCGCGGAAGGCGTAGATGGCCTGCTTGGGGTCGCCGATGAGCACGAGCGTGCGCTCGCCGTGGAACGCCTCTCGGAGGATGGACCACTGCACCGGGTCGGTGTCCTGGAACTCATCGACCAGGACCTTGCTGTACCTCGCGCGCAGTCGCGCAGCGGCGGCCGGCGCGGTGACCGGGTCCAGCAGGGTCGCCTGCACCCGCAGGAGCATGTCGTCGTACCCCAGCATCTGCTGCCGTCGCTTGCGCCGATTCGCCTCGCGCCGCACTCCGACGGCGATCCGCGCGCGCAACCCGGGAAGGCCCTCCGTGGACGGATCGGGGACCAGCGGAGTCGCCGGGTCGGCGACGACGACCGTGTGCGCCAGGCCGCGGAAGTCCTTGACCTTCAGCTCAGGCGGCGGCGTGCCGGGTGCTCCCCACTTGCGCAGGTAGAGGTCGTCGGCGACCTCGGCCGCCAGGTCACGCAGGTCCTCGACGAGCACCGCCTCGCCATCGTGGTCGCCGGCGGTGCCGAGCGCCAACAGCACCTGCTGGCAGAAGCCGTGCGTCGTCGTCACCGTCGCGGCGTCGAACGTCGCCAGCGCGTCCTGCAGGCGGCGGTGACGGCGTGCTCGCTCCTCACCGTCACACGCCGCCAGGTGCTGGAGGACCTCGTCACCGACCGGAGGTGAGTGCAGGCCGTCGCGCGCGCTGACCAGGCGCTCGCGCACGCGCCCGCGCAGTTCGCGCGTCGACTCGCGGCTGAAGCTGACGATGAGCAGCTCGTCCATCCGCGCCTCGCCCTCCGCGACGTAGCGCGCCGCGAGACCGGCGATGGTGAAGGTCTTGCCAGTGCCGGCGCTCGCCTGCAGCACCGTCGTCCCCGTCGGGAGCGGCCCGGTGAGCACGAACGGCTGCGGTTCGTACGTCCGGTTCACACGAACACACTCGCCTCGTGGTCGAGCAGCGGCTGCCAGAGCCGGCGAGCCAGCACGCCGAAGCGGTCGTGCTCGTCGGGGTAGGTCTCCCCGTCGTGCGGCATCTGCTCGGTGAGCACGTCCGGCGATGCGGCGTCGCCGTGCAGCAGCACGTGCTCGCCGTCGGACGCCTCGCCGGGGTACCGGTCGTCGTCCCACTTCTTCGCGGCCAGCCGGCGAGCCAGCTCGACGCTGCGCCCGCGGTCACGCAAAAAGGCGTACTCAGCGGACGTCTTGACCGGCAGGGGGAGCGGCGACCGCAGCCCCCTGCGGTACAGGTCGATCAGCTGCCCCAGCAGTGCGAGCGCGGCGTGGTGCGCGAGCGGCCCCTGCACGCTGCGGCGCACGCCCTTGCCGTCCCGGCCGACGGCCACGGCAGTCCACTGCGTGTCCGGGTGGGCAGCGGACAGCGCGACCAGCTGGACCCAGGCGTGCAGCCGGTGCCGGGCGGCGAGCGACGCGCAGGTGGTGGACAGCAGGAAGGTCCCGCGAACGCCGGTGACGGTGCCGAGCAGCCGCGTCCCGTCCGGGAGCGGAACGTCGACGTCGTAGGACTCCGGGCCGTGCTCGCGCTCCGAGGCGGACGCTGCGAGCACCTGCTCAGCGCGCTTCCCCGCCTCGTCGAGGCTGCTGTCTCCGAGCTGGCCCGGCGGTAGGGCGCCGCGGCGCACCTCCCGCCGGCGGCACTCGTCCTCGCTCATGCCCCGCAGCCGGTCGGAGAGGAAGCGCTCTGCGACGGAGTACCGCTGGAGGTCGTCGAGCTCGACAGGAAGAGCGTCTTCCAGCTCGTCCTGGGCGCGGGTCACCGCGACGTCCAGGCGTTGGCGCAGGAAGCCCCGTGCCGGGTGCTCCAGAAGGCGGAGCAGGTCGACGAGCCAGACGTCTTCCGCAGGAGCGGCGGGCAACGGTCCGGTCAGTAGCGGCGGGGGAGCGGTCTGCGCTGTCACCCATGCTGCGGCCGCGTCGTACCCGATGGGGTCGAAGCTGAACGGGCCATCGGTGCGCAGCGCCCCGGGGTTGAAGTTGCGCTGATCGAAGGGCTGCAGCGGATGGCGCGTCGTGATCGCGTCGCGCACCCGCCCCGTCGGGACAGAGCAGGTGCGGTCGACGGCATCCAGCAGCTCGCTGAGCGGCACGGCCGGCGGCACCGGCATGTTCGTCCGGCTGTCGGCGCCTGTGCAGGTGATGACCAGGTGCTGCCCTGCCGCGCAGACCGCGTCGAGGAGCAGCTGCCGGTCCTCCGCCCCCGGGTCACGCTCGCCGGTCCACGGGTCGCGAGCGAGGACATCGTCCCCGTCGCGCGTCGCCTGCCGTGGGAACGCCCCGTCGTCCAGGCCCAGCAGGCACACGACGCGGTGGGGGACCGACCGCATCGGCACGAGTGTGCACACCGTGAGCGTCCCGGTGCGGAAGCTCGCGCGGGTCGGACGACCGGCCAGCACCGGTCCCAGCAGTGCGCGGACGTCAGACAGCCCGATCGCGGCAGCGCTGCCCGCCGCGTGCTCACGCAGGTCACCGAGCTCCGAACGGAGCTGCACCTCCTGCCACCCCGCATCGGGTGCGGCAGCAGCGAGCGTGAGCACGGATCGTTCGAGCAGGTCCAGCCACTCCTGCGCCGAGTGCGGCTTCCCGAAGGCGGACAGCGCCGCCTGCAGACGGTCCACCAGCTCGCAGAACCGCCCGGCCAGGTCGATCGCCGCGGAGTCGACGTCGTCGAGCGGCGTGACGTCATCCGCGCTGTTCTCCGTGACAGCACCGAGCAGGACCCGGTCTAAGCCCTCGCGCCACGTCCCCTGCTCGAGCCCGGAGAGGTGCCAGGCACTGCGGTGGCCGGCATCGAAGCCCCAACGGACACCGGCCGCGGCCGTCCACTCCCGGAGCCGCTCGAGGCTGTCGTCGTCGAAACCGAAGCGTTGCCGCACTGCTGTGCTGCCGGCGAGGTCCAGCACCTGCGAGGAGGTGACACGGGCGGTGCCGAGCTCGAGCAGCACCGAAAGCACCGACAGCAAGGGGTTGGTCTGGCTTAGCGCGCGGTCGGCGAGCCGCACCCGCAGCCGCGCCGCCGGATGGGTCGCCGCGTCCTCCGCGCCGAGCGCGAAGGTCGCCGCGATCAGCGGCGCGAACGTCTCGACGTCGGGGCACATCACGAGCACGTCGCGCGGCTCGAGCGTCGGATCGTCGCGGAGCAGGCCGAGCACCACCTCGCGCAGCACCTCGACCTGGCGGGTGCGGCCGTGGCAGGAGTGCACCTGCACGCTGCGGTCGGCCAGGTCGAGCGGCGGTGGAGCGCACGGGACGGCGTCACCGGCCAGGCCTGCCTGCAGCCGCCCGAGCAGCGTGTCCGGCGGCGGCCCTCCCGGGTGGTGCACGGCCTGCGCAGACGGCACCTCCTGGGCCAGCACCTGCTGCAACTCGCGGACGTCGCGGGACAGCGAGACGAGCAGCGGGTCGTGCAGCCGGACCGCGGTCGTGTCGTCGGCACGTCGTAGGGCGGCCGGTACGCCGGCCACGGCGTCCCACAGCGCCGGGGAGGCGTGGTGCAGCCACAGGTGCACGTCGCGGTGCTCGGCAAGCGCGCCGAGGACCTGCAGCCGGGCGCGGGAGAGCCGGCTGGCGCCGAACACGTTCACGCGCTCGGGCAGGTCAAGCTCGACGGCACCTGTGCGGAGCCGCTCGCACGCGGCGTCGAGCACCTCCGGCATCGAGGGGAGCTGCACGCGGCGGCGCAGCCTGCGCCACACCTCGGCCTGCCAGCGCAGGTCCTCGTCGACAGGCACGCCGGCGCCGCGCTGGTCATCACCGGTCGCCCAGGCGCGCAGCATCTGCGGGCGGGCGTGGGCATAGGCGTCGTACAGGCTCGAGAGCTTCGTGGCGACGCGCAGACGGCGGCCCTGGTCGCTACCGTCGGCCCGCAAATGGCGCACCAGCGCCGCGCACCACTGCTCGTCCGGCGAGCAGACGTCGAGCTCGTCGAGCAGCGGCCACACCAAGCGCGCGGGGCGCCAGGCGTCAACGGCGCCGGCCGGGGTGACCGGCTCGAGCACCTCCTCCACGAGCTTCGTCACGCTGGGGAAGCGGA
Organism: Actinomycetes bacterium; assembly: GCA_038233235.1. Taxonomy (GTDB): domain Bacteria; phylum Actinomycetota; class Actinomycetes; order JBBSMJ01; family JBBSMJ01; genus JBBSMJ01. Next base: position 5,284 of record JBBSMJ010000098.1, read on the forward strand.
CGTTCGCGCAGACGCCGTCCGCGCCGCCTACGCTGCCGAGCACGTGCGAGAGCCGCTGTGCGAGCCAGCGCTCGACGCCCTTCGCGGGCACGGCGACGACGTCGTGCGCGAACGGGTCGGACGGGCCGGGCCGCAGCACCTCCGCAAGAGCCGCGGCGAGCACAGCGCCCTCAGCGGCACGGTGGACGACGAACACGTACGGGATCCTCCCTAG
>JBBSMJ010000099.1:0-5430 GCA_038233235.1 Actinomycetes bacterium
CGCGATGTGCGCCGCGGGCCCGCCGAACCCGATGGTGCCGAGCTGGAGGAACAGCAGCGCTACCTCGCGCACCGATCCGTCGCGACTGGTCGGAGCCGGGCCGCTCGACGCGTCCATCAGCGGGCCAACTCCTTCCGGTGCTGGTGCTGGTGCTGGTGCTGGTGCTGGTGCCGGTGCTGGTGCCGGTGCCGGTGCTGGTGCTGGTGCCGGTGCCGATGCCATGTATTAGCCTGACAGAGCTTGCGCGGCGTCAATGGGGACGAGTACCACCGACCGCAGCCGACAGCGACCCGGGGACGGTGTGAGCCCGGGGGCGTGCCCGGCGGGAAGATCACCCCGGAGTCGCCGGAAGAACGGCGCCCTGTGCGTCCTAGTAGACCCGGCAGCAAGCGCGACAGAGTGGGCCGCCCTGAAGCCGTCGGGGTCACGCCAAGGAGGGTGGTACCGCGGGTCGTCGGCGTACGGCGTCTCGTCCCTCCGTCCGGAGCTAGCGCAGCCCGACGGAGGCCCCACCCGTGAACTATCGCCCGGTGCCCGGACAGGTCGACCTGCCCGCCGTAGAGCGCGAGGTGCTCGCGTTCTGGCGCGAGGCCAAGGTCTTCGCCGCCAGCGTCGAACGCAGCCGCGGCGGTCCGCTGTGGGTGTTCTACGAGGGCCCGCCCACGGCCAACGGCATGCCCGGCACCCATCACGTCGAGGCGCGGGTGTTCAAGGACGTCTTCCCCCGCTTCCGCACGATGAAGGGCGACCACGTCCCGCGCAAGGCCGGCTGGGACTGCCACGGCCTGCCCGTCGAGCTCGCGGTGGAGAAGGAGCTGGGCTTCACCCGCAAGGGTGACATCGAGGCGTACGGCGTGGCCGAGTTCAACGCCCGCTGCCGTGAGTCGGTGGAGCGCCACGTCGACGCGTTCGAGGCGATGACCGAGCGGATGGGCTACTGGGTCGACATGTCCGACGCCTACCGCACGATGGATCCCGAGTACGTCGATTCGGTGTGGTGGTCGCTCAAGGTCGTGCACGAGCGCGGGCTGCTGGTCCAGGACCATCGGGTGGCCCCGTGGTGCCCGCGTTGCGGCACCGGGCTGTCCGACCACGAACTCGGCCAGGAGGGCGGCTACGAGACGGTCGTCGACCCCTCGGTGTACGTCCGGCTGCCGGTCACCGGCGGTCCGCTGTCCGATCTCGGGGCGGCGCTGCTCGTCTGGACGACGACGCCGTGGACGCTGGTCTCCAACACCGCCGTCGCCGTCCACCCCCAGGTCGACTACGTGGCCGCCCGAACTGGCGACGGCGAGGTGCTCGTCGTCGCCGAGCCGCTGCTCGCTACCACGCTGGGCGAGGACGCCGAGGTGCTGCGCCGTTTCACCGGCCGGGAGTTGGAACGTACGCCGTACCAGCGGCCGTTCGAGCTCGTCGACTTCCCTGCAGACACCGCCGCGCACTACGTCGTCCTCGCCGACTACGTGACCACCGACGACGGCACCGGGCTGGTCCACCAGTCCCCCGCGTTCGGCGCCGACGACCTGGCGGTCTGCCGCGCGTACGACCTGCCGGTAGTCAACCCGGTGCGCCCGGACGGCACTTTCGAGGACAGCCTCGCGCTGGTCGGCGGGCAGTTCTTCAAGCACGCCGACCGTGCGCTGGTCGACGACCTTGCCGCGCGGGGGCTGCTCTACCGCCACGTCGCCTACTCCCACGCCTACCCGCACTGCTGGCGCTGCCACACGCCGCTGCTCTACTACGCGCAGCCGTCGTGGTACGTGCGCACCACCGCGGTCAAGGACGCGCTGCAGCGGGAGAACGAGCGCACCAACTGGTTCCCACCCTCGATCAAGCACGGGCGGTACGGCGACTGGCTGGCCAACAACGTCGACTGGGCGCTGTCCCGCAAGCGCTACTGGGGGACGCCGCTGCCGGTATGGGTCTGTGCGGCCGACCACCACACCGTCGTCGGCTCCCGCGCCGAGCTCGGTGAGCTGGCCGGCCGCGACCTGTCCGCGCTCGACCCGCACCGCCCGTACGTCGACGAGGTCACGCTGTCCTGCCCCGAGTGCGGCGAGGAGGCGCGACGGGTGCCGGAGGTGATCGATGCGTGGTACGACTCCGGCGCGATGCCCTTCGCGCAGTGGGGCTACCCGCACCTGCCCGGTAGCCGGGAGGCGTTCGAACGGCAGTACCCCGCGCAGTTCATCTGCGAGGCGCTGGACCAGACGCGCGGGTGGTTCTACACGCTGATGGCGATCGGGACGCTGGTCTTCGACCGGACGTCGTACGAGAACGTGCTGTGCCTCGGCCTCATCCTCGACGAGGAGGGCCGCAAGATGAGCAAGCACCTGGGCAACGTGCTGGAGCCCATGGCCCTGATGGACCGGCACGGGGCGGACGCGCTGCGCTGGTTCATGGCCGCGAGCGGATCCCCGTGGCTGCCGCGCCGGGTGGGTCACGCAACTCTGCAGGAAGTCGTCCGCAAGGTATTGCTCACCTACTGGAACACCGCGGCGTTCCAGTCGCTGTACGGGCGGGCGGCCGACTGGGAACCGCTGGCCGCGCCGGCACCCGCGGTGCCGGACCGGCCCGCCCTCGACCGCTGGGCGCTCTCCGAGCTGCACCGGTGCGTCCGCGGCGTCGACGACGCGTTGGAGTCCTTCGACACCCAGCGCGCCGGGCGACTCCTCGCGGCGTACGTCGAGGACTTGTCCAACTGGTACGTCCGCCGTTCGCGACGACGTTTCTGGGCAGGCGACCCGGCCGCGCTGGCGACGCTGCACGAGTGCCTGTACATGCTGACGCTGCTGATGGCGCCGCTCGTGCCGTTCGTGACCGAACGGGTGTGGCAGGACCTCGTCCGTCCGGTGTGGCCGAACGCCGCGGAATCGGTGCACCTGGCGGCCTGGCCCCGGGTCGACGACACGTTGGTCGACGACGACCTGGCGGCCCACGTCGCCCTGCTGCGCCGGCTGGTCGAACTCGGTCGGGCGGCGCGGGCCGACTCCGGCGTACGCACCAGACAGCCCCTCGGGCGCGCGCTGGTCGCCGCCCCAGGCTGGGAGGGGCTGCCGAAGGAGCTGCGGGCGGAGCTGGCCACCGAGCTCAACGTGCAGACCGTCGAGACGCTGTCCGGAGGGGGCAGCGACCTGGTCGACGTGTCCGTGAAGCCGAACTTCCGCGCGCTGGGGCAGCGTTTTGGTCGCCGTACGCCGGCGGTGGCTGCTGCGCTCGGCGCCGCCGACCCGCCCACGGTGGCCGCCGACCTGCGTAGCGGGACGGCGACGGTCAGCGTCGACGGTGAACAGCTCGCCGTCACTCCAGCGGAGGTAATCGTCACCGAGACCCCGCGGGAGGGATGGGCGGTGAGCAGCGCGGGAGGCGAGTCACTGGCGCTGGACCTCGACGTCACCCCCGAGCTGCGCCGGGCCGGGCTCGCTCGCGAGGTGGTGCGGCTGGTGCAGGAAGCGCGCAAGACCCTCGGGTTGGACGTCTCCGATCGGATCGACCTGTGGTGGTCCGCCGAGTCGACGGAGTTGGCAACGGCGTTGCGCGAGCACGCCGACCTCGTCGCCGGTGAGGTGCTCGCCACGTCGTACGCGGAGGGAGCGCCGGACGAGGCACTGCCCGCCCACCGGGCCGACGATCTTGACCTCCGCTATTGGCTGCGCCGCGCCGGGGGCCTGCCTAGTGCCGGCTGACAAGCTGGCGGCATGAACTCGACGATCGAGCACATGCGGACGTACTGGGACGCCGACGCGGACACCTACGACCGGGGCAGCGACCACACGCCCCGCTCGTCGCTGGAACGGGCGGCGTGGGCGGCCGCGCTGTGCGGACTGCTGCCTCCGCCACCCGCGGCGGTGCTCGACGTGGGAGCGGGCACCGGCTTCCTCAGCCTGCTGCTCGCCGCCCACGGCTACCACGTGACTGCGCTGGATCTGTCCCCGCGCATGCTGGACCGGTTGCGCAGCAAGGCGTCCGCCGCGGGTGTCGACGTACAGACCCATGAAGGCCCCGCCGATGAACCTCCGGCGGGCGGCTTCGCCGCGGTGGTCCAACGCCACGTGCTGTGGACGCAGCCCGATCCGGTGCGCACCCTGAACGCGTGGCAAGCGGCGGCTCCGGATGGCCGACTGCTGCTGCTGGAGAGCATGTGGGGAGTGGCGGCCGGACCGGCCGACCGGGTGCGCATCCGCGCCCGGCGGCGGTTACGGGAGCTTCGCCGCGAACCCTCGTCTCACCATGCCGAACTCGATCCCGCCGTCACGTCTGCGCTGCCGCTCGCCGGCGGGGCGACGCCGGAGCGGCTGGTCGAGCTGGTCGAGTCCTCGCGGTGGGGGGCGGCGCGGGTCGAGCGGCTGCGAGACGTCGAGTGGGCCGCCCGCCGCGCGCTGCCCGGAAGCGTGGACCGGCTGATCGGGGTGCCGCCCCGCTACGCCATCACCGCTGGGGGCTGACCCGGCGTCGGGACATCACGGGGCGTTCGGGTCGTGGGGAGCGTGACCTGCGTAGACGGGGCCAGGCCCCTCTGCGGGTGCCTGCCCGGTCCGGGGTGTGGTGGGCACGAAGGGTGCGGCTTCGTCCGGATCGGCGTCGGCCGGGCCTGGCGCCTCGTCCACTTCGACTCCGGTGGTGTCGAGGTCGCGGAGGCGCTCCTGGAGGTAGGCGGCCAGCCGGCTGCGGTACTCCCGCTCGAAAGCCCGCAACTGCTCGATGCTGCGCTGCAGGGCGTCGCGGTCGCGCTCGAGCTCGCCGAGGAGCTCCCGCCGGCGCGCGGCGGTGGTCTGGTCCAACTCATCGGCGCGGCCCTGGGCAGATCGCTGCAGCTCCTCCGCCGCCCCGCGGGAGTCGGCCAGCAGTCGGTCTGCCTCCTGGCGTGCCTCGGCGACCGTCTCGTCAGCGGTGCGCTGCGCCAGCGCCAGCATGCGTACGGCGGCGTCGGGTGTTGCGGCACCCGCATCCGGTGTCGTCGCCGCCGTGACGTGCTCTGGAGCCGAGCCACCTTCCGCCGAGGCCGACCGAAGCTTCTCGTTCTCGGCGAGCAGTCGGGCCAGCTCGCCTTGCACCTCGTCGAGGAAGGCGTCGACCTCCTTCTCGTCGTAGCCCTCCCGCAGGCGCACGGTGGTGAACTCCTTGCGGCGTATGTCGGCCGGGGTCAGCGACATTGGCGCCACCTTTCGATCACGTCGGCTGCCGAAGCTCGCATCACAGCTGGCCGACCACGGTGAGCAAGATGTTGACGATGATGAACAACACCAGGAACGACAGGTCCAGGGACACTCCACCGAGCCGCAGCGGCGGGATGAACCGGCGCAAGAACTTCAGCGGAGGGTCGGTCACCGTGTAGGTCGCCTCCAGGGCGACGATCATGGGCCCGCGCGGCGTAAAGGAGCGCGCGAACAGGAAGACGTAGTCCATGATCAGGCGAAAGATCAGCAGCAA
>JBBSMJ010000100.1:0-5428 GCA_038233235.1 Actinomycetes bacterium
CCGACCAACCAGGACCCGACGTGGAGCACCTTCTCGGGGTACGCGCACGGCGGGAAGCGCAGCATGCGGGGCTGGACCGACATGGCCGGGCCCACCAAGATCACCATGCGCCGGGCGGTCACGGTGCCTAGCTCGGGTGCGTACGTCCGCTTCGCGCACGCCTACGACCTGCGCAGCAACTGGTCCCTGCACCCGGTCGCCACCGGCACCGTGCTCTTCTCGGTCAACGGCGGTCGCTGGCGGGACGCCCACAGCCGCCTGCCGGTCAGCGGGCAGGGCTACGAGGGCGCCTCGCCGGCACCAGGGTTCACCACGACGAGCCACGGCTATGTATCGACCCGCTACGACGTCTCCGACTTTGCCGGGAAGCGGGTGCGGTTCCGGCTGCGGCTGAGTACGGCGAATGCCTTCGAGGTGCTCGGCTGGCACGTCGATGACTTCGCCGTCTACAGCTGTGGCTGAGGCGGAATAGCCCGAGCCGCCACCCGCGTTGTGCCTTGCGTCAGGCCGACTCAAGTGAGTTGACACGCAGCCGCGATAGTCGCCACGCTCGAGTCACCTGCACCCAACGCATCCACACGCAACGCGGAGGACTCACGTCATGGCACGAGCGGTCGGAATCGACCTCGGTACGACGAACTCGGTGGTAGCCGTCCTGGAGGGCGGGGAACCCACGGTCATCGCCAACGCGGAGGGTGCCCGGACGACGCCATCCGTCGTCGCCTTCGCCAAGAACGGCGAAGTGCTGGTCGGCGAAGTGGCCAAGCGGCAGGCGGTCACCAACATCGACCGCACCATCCGCTCCGTCAAGAGGCACATGGGCTCGGACTGGAAGCGCGACCTGGACGGCAAGACTTTCACCGCCCAGCAGATCAGCGCCTTCATCCTGCAGAAGCTCAAGCGTGACGCGGAGGCCTACCTCGGTGAGCCGGTGACCGACGCGGTGGTGACCGTCCCGGCGTACTTCGAGGACGCCCAGCGGCAGGCCACCAAGGAGGCCGGCGAGATCGCCGGGCTCAACGTACTGCGGATCATCAACGAGCCGACCGCGGCCGCCCTCGCCTACGGCCTGGACAAGGGCGAGAAGGACCAGACCATTCTCGTCTTCGACCTCGGCGGCGGCACCTTCGACGTGTCCCTGCTGGAGATCGGGGAAGGCATCGTCGAGGTCAAGGCGACCAGCGGCGACAACCACCTGGGCGGCGACGACTGGGACCAGCGCGTCGTCGACTTCCTGGTCACCCAGTTCAAGAACGGCCACGGCATCGACCTGTCCAAGGACAAGATGGCGATGCAGCGGCTGCGCGAAGCTGCGGAGAAGGCCAAGATCGAGCTGTCCAGCTCCAGCGAAACCACCATCAACCTGCCGTACATCACTGCTTCGGCGGAGGGGCCGCTGCACCTCGACGAGAAGCTGACCCGAGCGGACTTTCAGCGGATGACCGCCGACCTGCTCGACCGGTGCCGCAAGCCGTTCCAGCAGGTGCTCGCCGACGCGTCGATCAAGGTCGGCGACATGGACCACGTGGTGCTCGTCGGCGGGTCGACCCGCATGCCCGCGGTCGTCGACCTGGTACGTGAGCTCACCGGAGGCCGCGACCCCAACAAGGGCGTCAACCCCGACGAGGTCGTGGCGGTGGGCGCCAGCCTGCAGGCCGGCGTGCTCAGAGGCGAGGTCAAGGACGTCCTGCTGCTCGACGTAACACCGCTCTCCCTGGGCATCGAGACCAAGGGCGGCGTCATGACCAAGCTGATCGAGCGCAACACCACCATCCCCACCAAGCGCTCGGAGATCTTCACCACGGCGGAGGACAACCAGCCGTCGGTGCAGATCCAGGTCTTCCAGGGCGAGCGGGAGATGGCGGCGTACAACAAGCGGCTCGGCATGTTCGAGCTCACCGGCTTGCCTCCGGCCCCGCGCGGCATCCCGCAAATCGAGGTCGGCTTCGACATCGACGCCAACGGCATCGTGCACGTCTCCGCCAAGGACCTCGGGACCGGCAAGGAGCAGTCGATGACCATCACCGGCGGTTCCGGGCTGCCGAAGGACGACATCGAGCGCATGATGCGCGATGCGGAGCAGTACGCCGAGGAGGACCGCCGTCGCCGCGAGGAGGTGGAGACCCGCAACCAGGCCGAGACGCTCGTCTACCAGACCGAGAAGTTCCTCGCCGACAACGCGGACAAGGTTCCAGCCGAGGCGAAGGGCGAAGTCGACACCGCGCTCGGCGACCTGAAGAAGGCGCTCGAGGGGAACGAGACCTCGACGATCAAGGACGCCTCCGACAAGCTCGCACGGGCCAGCCAGCAGCTCGGCACGGCCATGTACGCCCAGGCTCAGGCCGCCGGCGGCGACCAGACCGACGGCACCGCGGGGGCCAGCGACACCGGCGACGCGGGCGCATCGTCGGCCGACGACGAGGTCGTCGACGCGGAGATCGTCGACGAGGACCGCCAGGAGGGTGGTGCGGCGTGACCGCACCCTCCGCAGAGCGCGAGCCTGAGGAGCCGATCATCCGCGACAAGCGCCGCATCGATCCGGTGACTGGGGCGTTGCGGGCTGACGCCGCCGCGTCCTACGCCGCCGCGCCGCGTCCCGCAGCAGACGCGGGCGGCGGGCGGGGCGGCGGCACCACCGATGACGGCACTGACGACGGCGCCGCGGCGGCGCTCGAGCAGCAGCTGGCGGAGCGCACCGCCGATCTGCAGCGGCTCCAGGCCGAGTACGCGAACTACCGACGCCGCGTCGACCGCGACCGCGAAGCGGTACGCGAGGCTGCGTTGGCCAGCGTTCTTACCGGGCTGCTTCCGATCCTCGACGACATCGGTCGGGCCCGGGAGCACGGCGAGGTGTCCGGCGGTTTCAAGTCGGTCGCCGAAGCCCTCGAGGCGACGGTCGAAAAGCTCGGCTTGAGCCGCTTCGGAGAGGTGGGTGAGCTGTTCGACCCCACCGTGCACGAGGCGCTGGTGCATTCCTACAGCGGTGAGGTCAGCGAGACGACTTGCGTGGAGGTCTTCCAGCCCGGCTACCGGATCGGCAGCCGGGTGGTGCGCCCCGCGCGGGTTGCCGTCGCCGATCCCACGACCCCCGATGGACCTGCCGGACCGGAGCCGGTCGAGCAGGAGCAGTAGAGGGGAGGGGCGCCGATGAGCACCAAGGACTTTCTGGAGAAGGACTTCTACGCCACGCTCGACGTCCCGAAGGACGCCAGTCAGGCAGACATCAAGAAGTCCTATCGCAAGCTGGCCCGCCGCTACCACCCGGATGCGAACAAGGGCGACGACGGCGCCGAGCGGCGCTTCAAGGAGATCTCAGAGGCCTACTCGGTCCTGTCCGATGAGAAGCGTCGCAAGGAGTACGACGAGGCCAGGTCACTCTTCGGTGCCGGCGGCTTTCGCATGCCGCGCGGTGGGCCTGCCGGCCAGGGTGGTTACCCGTTCGACTTGGGCGACATCTTCGGTTCGGGCGGCGGTCCCAACGGCCCGGCTGGTGCCGGGACCGGTGGCCTCGGCGACTTGCTCGGCGGCCTCTTCGGCGGCGCCCGGACCCGGCCGGCGGCTCCCCGGCGCGGCGCGGACGTCGAGTCGGAGGTGTCCCTCTCCTTCACTGAGGCGGTGGAAGGCGTCACGGTGCCGCTGCGGATGACCTCGGCGGCTCCCTGTTCTGCCTGCTTGGGCACCGGCGCCCGCGCAGGGACCACTCCGCGCACCTGCCCGACCTGTCTGGGGGTGGGGCAGACAAGTCGCAACGCGGGCGGGTTCGCCATTTCCGAGCCCTGCCGGGAGTGTCGTGGGCGTGGGCTCGTGGTCGACGATCCGTGCCCTGTCTGCCGCGGCAGCGGTCGCGGGACGACCTCGCGGACGTTGACGGTACGCGTCCCGGCCGGCGTACGTGACAACCAGCGCATCAAGCTCAAGGGCAAGGGCGCCCCCGGCGAGCGCGGTGGCCCTGCCGGCGACCTTTACGTCGTGGTGCATGTGCACTCGCATCCGGTCTTCGGGCGCAGCGGCGATAACCTGACGGTCACCGTGCCGGTGAGTTTCCCGGAGGCAACTCTTGGGGCGGAGATCCCCGTCCCGACGCTGGGTGGACCTCCCGTCACCCTGCGACTGCCGGCGGGCACCGCTAATGGCCGCACGCTGCGGGTGCGGGGCCGTGGGGTCACTCGGAAGGACGGCAGCAAGGGCGACTTGCTGGTCACCGTCGAGGTCGCGGTGCCCCGGAACCTGGAGGGTGCGGCGCGTGAGGCACTCGAAGCGTTCCAGGCGGCGACCACCTCCCACGATCCGCGCACTGGCCTGCTCGACACCGCTCGGGGGGCGTGACGTGTCGAGTCCGGGAGGACCTTTCGAGTTCGGGGAGGAGACACCGGTCTACGTCATCTCGGTGGCGGCCCACCTGTCCGGCCTGCACCCGCAGACGCTGCGTCAGTACGACCGGCTCGGCTTGGTTTCGCCCACTCGGGCCACCGGCCGAGGTCGGCGCTACTCGGTGCGCGACATCGCCATGCTGCGCCAGGTGCAGCGGCTGTCCCAAGACGAGGGCATCAACCTCGCCGGCATCAAACGGATCATGGAGTTGGAGAACGAGGTGGCCGCGCTGCGGTCGCACGTCGCCGCGCTGCAAACAGACCTCGACATCGCGCTGGGCGAGCTGCGCCGCCGACAGGTCGACGTGGAGACGTCATACCGGCGTGCCTATCTCCCTGACCGGCTGCCGAGCAGTCCCGGCTCCGCCGTCGTTGTCTGGCATCCAAGCCCGCGGTCGCTCTGAGGGGGGACGACTTCGCTCGTACGGACCTCGAACTCGTCCACTTCGGCTGACGGCGTCTGGATTTCCCTGCATTGAGTGGAAGAGACTCAAGTCTGCGGGCGTTGCTCTGAGGGAGCGAAGAAGCACCAGCGACCGCGAAGAGGAGCGATGGACCCGCAGCAGCTGACCACGAAGAGCCAGGAGGCAGTGTCCGACGCCGTACGCCGGGCAGCCACCGCCGGAAACCCGAACGTCGAACCCCTCCACCTGTTGCTGGCCCTGCTCGACCAAGGCGAGGGCATCGCCCCGCCGCTGCTGCGCGCTGCGGGCGCCGACCCGCAAGCGGTGCGAAAGGCGGCCGAGGAGGCACTGCAGCGGCTGCCGAGCGCGAGCGGCGCGACCGTCAACGCGCCGAGCATGTCGCGGCCAACGCTGCAGGTGCTGTCCACTGCGGCCGAACGGGCCAGCGAATTGGGCGACGACTACGTCAGCACCGAGCACCTGCTCGTTGGCCTGGCTGCTGTCGGCGGCGCTGCCGCCGATGTGCTGCGGCGCGCCGGTGCCAGCGCTGAGGCGCTGCTCGCCGCGTTCACCGACATCCGCGGCAGCGCCCGGGTGACCACTCCCGATCCGGAGTCGACCTACCAGGCGCTGGAGAAGTACGGCGTCGACCTC
>JBBSMJ010000101.1:0-5425 GCA_038233235.1 Actinomycetes bacterium
TGAGCAGCGCCGCGAGCGTGCCCATCGCCGCGAACACCGGCACACGCGCTAGAGGTGGCCGGCTGGAGTGTTCTTGCCGCTGTCGCCTCATTCGGTGGGGCGTTCTACCGACACCTAGCGATGTATAGTGACGCCATGCGGCGTACGCAGATCTATCTGGACGACAACGAGGCTGCGCTCCTGGACCAGGCAGCCGAGCGGACGGGAGCGTCTCGCTCGGAGCTGATTCGCCGCGCCGTCCGAACGCAGTACGGGGCGGGGACGCCCGAAGGTCGTCTTGCTGATCTGCGCGCCTCTGCGGGGGTGTGGAGCGACCGGGCTACCACCGGCGCCGACTATGTCGGCGGGCTTCGCGAGGGCCTCGGCAAGCGCCTGCAGCAGAGCGGGTTTCGGTGAAGGTGCTGGATACCTCGGTGGCTGTGGATCACCTTCGCGGCTTCGCTCCGGCAACCGTGCTCCTCGAAGATGCACTTCGGACGGGCGAGTCGCTTGCCGCGAGCGAGCTGACCCGCTTCGAGCTGCTGGCCGGTGCCCGCCCCAGTGAACGAAGGCAGATCGAAGGCTTCTTCTCGGTGGTCGATTGGATCCCGGTGACCGAGGACATCGCTCGCCGCGCCGGTGAATATGCCCGCTACTACTACCGCAGCCACTCCGGTATCGGCGTCGTCGACTATCTCTTAGCCGGCACGGTGGCCGCGCTCGGTGCCGATCTGATGACAACCAACCTTCGCCACTTCCCAATGTTCGACGATCTCCGAGCGCCCTACCGGTACGGCGCCAACGAAGGAGATTTCACCTGAGGCCAGACTGCGTTCGCTAGGAGCGCTGCGGATCTGCCGCGGTCATGCTGAGAGTCCGATCGCGATCGAGACGACGGACACCGCCACAGAGACCAGAAGGCTCACCGGACGGCCGAAAGCCGTGGCCCTGGGCAGGACCCGCAGTGGAAACAGCACTTGCCGAACAGCGACGTAGACGCCGACACCGGTGGTGAAGATGACGCCGGCGGGCCGTCCGTCGGAGACGAGGTTGGCGGCAGCCGTCGCGACGGCAACGACCGCCGTCGCCGCCGACTCCATGAGCTGCACCGGTATACGTACGGTGCCAAGACGCCGGTCTGACGACCAGATGCCCCAGCGAGACGTGGTCGGCCTCCCCGAGCAGCACCCTCCGAGCAGGCAGCCGACACGTCCGACCGCCATGCCGGCCAGTAGGGCGGGGGCGCTGACGTCGAGCACCTGGCCAATGGGCAGGCCGAGGATGAAGGACCCGCCGAGAAGGGTGGCGACGGCAGCCAGGACGAAGCCTTGGATCGACATACCTGCTGTGAGGATGTTGCGACGCTCTGCTGGATGGGTGGCCAGGTAATACGCCTTCGCCCCGGCGACGCCAAGGAGGCAAGCAAGGAGCGACACCAGCAGCAAGCGGGCTGGGTGGAGTCCGACGCGGTCGGCCAGAAATCTCTGCGTCAACAAGGCGACGACCGCCCCCGCGGCGACGAGCAGCGGCCACGCACCGATCCGCACACCTGGGGCGCGAGACCGGGTGATCGGGGCGAACGTCGTAGTCCCGGACGCCGCGGCGCGGGGGAGGCCGGGGGCGCGGATCGGGGCCCAGGTCGCCGCGCTCCCACCCATCGGCCGCACCGGAGTCGCCGTGACGTCCCATGTTCCGGCCGGCAGGTCGGGGAGGGAGGTAGTGAGCGACATGTGGCCGGCGCCAGGCAGCACGCCGTCGACGCTGCGAACGACGCTGAAGGTGTTCGGCTCTCCGGCGGGGGCGTCACCGCGGAGCCGTCCCTCGAACAGCACGCTGACCCGATACGGCGGTCCGCTGGCGACCGCTTCGAACCAGTACGTCAGTCCCAGCCCCTGGGGCGGCTGACCGTCAGCCAGCGCGAATCCGCGAGTGACTTCCAGGGGTTGCCGACCGGCACCGCCCGCGAGCCGGGGCAGCGACGTACGGTCGGGTTGTGTCGCCGCTTCCGTTTCTTCGGTCGTGGGGAGAAGGCCGGGGCTCGGCGGCGTCGACGGTTGCCTAGGAGGTGGAGTCTGATCGCTGCGGGGGGAGGACGGTGAAGGCGGGGTCTTGGGGGACTGTGCCCGGGGGGGTTTGCGGGCGCGATGAGTCGCGCGGGTAGAGCGCGATTTCTTGGCACGTGCCATGGCGGGGGTTAGACCACCTTTCGGCAGGTCGTCCGGGCCGGTCCGTTCGGATGGGGAGACTTAGCCGGCAACTGCCGGCCCCCTGCCGAAGAGGCTAAGCGGACGAAAGTGACGTGGGCAATCGCCTCAGGCGTGGAACGCAGCCGGCCGCGACCGAGGCCGCTTGTTCAGCGACCTGCCAAGCGGACGGTGCGGGGCTGGCCTAGGTTCGCGAGATCGCCAGTTGGGCCAGCTGTGGTCGCCGATGCCACGACGCCTCATGGCCGACGACCTGGGCGAGTGTAATCCGCTGGATGTCCCGTACGCGATCAACACAAGAGGCGAGGAGCAGACGGATCGCAATCCCTGCCAGCGTGACGGTGGCCAAGCAGATGAGGCCCACGCTGCTTGCGTCTGCTGTGCCCGGGCTGACCGTGCCGCTGCGCAGGTCCTCCACGCGCTGCTCGAGACTGATCTGCGGTGCAACGTCGGGCGAGATCGAAGCGCTTACAGCGGCAGGAACGGCGAGCGAACGGCCCGCCGTGGCGTCCTGCATGGCATGCACGGAGAGCAGCGCGAGAAGCAGCGCAAGCAGCGCGGTCAGGACAATGGGTGGCAGCACGCGGCGTGTCCGGTACCTCGTCGGCCGCTTCGTAGCTTCGGATCGCTCCGCGCCGTCGACCACGGCGACGCCGATGTACGTCAGCTCGGCCATCCTGGCAGTAAAGCACCCCGGCAAGGACGAGCAGGTCGACGGGAGAAAGAAGTCAGGCGGGGTAGGCGTGGGTCTCGGTGGCCTTGAGCGCTGCCCACACGTCGACGCCAAGGGCCAGGTCGAGGTCGGCCACCGCCGCAGCGGTGATGTCGGCGAGCACCGGCGGGGAGGCGTCGAGGCGGACCCGCACGATGTCTGCGCGCTGCTCCAGGCTGGCCACTCGACCCGGCCAGGTGTTGCGCGGCGACACCCCGGCGGGTGGGTAGCGGTGCAGCGCCACCGCGGACGGCGGGAAGGCGACGTACACCTCTCCGTCGAAGGCCTCGGCGACATGGAGCCGGCCGCCGCCGACCACCGCGACGTCGCGGCCGCGCGCCGTACCACGGTAGAGGTTGAGCCCGACGAGTCGAGCGACGTACTCGGTTCGCGGGGCGCGCGCGACCTCGCGCGGCGTACCGCGCTGGACTACGTGCCCGTCCTCGACGATGACCAGGTAGTCGGCGAGGACCATGGCGTCGAGCGGGTCGTGAGTGACGAGCACGGTAGCGCCGGTGTAGTCGGTGAGGTGTCTTCGAAGCGTGGAGCGGACCCGCAGGCGGGTATCGGCGTCGAGGGCGGCCAGCGGCTCGTCGAGGAGCAGCAGGCGCGGTTCGGTGGCCAGCGCCCGAGCGAGCGCGACCCGCTGGGCCTGGCCCCCGGACAGGGCCGACGGCCGGGCGGATGCGTACGCCTCCAGACCGACATGCGTCAGCCATTGCAGTGCCTGCCAGTGAGCACGGCGGCGGTCGAGACCGCGGGCGCGCAAGCCGAACGCGACGTTGTCGATGGCGCTGAGGTGTGGAAAGAGCAGGTAGTCCTGGAAGACCATGCCGACCGGCCGATGCTCGACAGCAGCGAAGCGACCTGACCTGGGGTCGTCCAGGCAGCGCCCGTCCAGTTCCACCGTGCCGGCGGTGAGCGGAAGGAGACCCGCCAGCGCGCGCAGGGCGGTGGACTTGCCGGCACCGTTCGGTCCGAGCAGTGCAAGCACCTGACCCGGTCGCACGCGCAGGTCGACGTCGAGGACGAAGCCGTCGCGATCGACGTACAGCAGCGCATGCAACCCGTCGGCGGCGGCTCCGTGATCGGTCATCCGGCGCGTCCGGTGATCCACCGCTCCCGCAGACTGGCGAGAACTAGCACGGAGACCATCAGCAGCAGCAGCGACAGCACGAGCGCGGCGTCGCGATTGGTCTCCAGGGCCAGGTAGACGGCGAGCGGCATGGTGCGGGTAACGCCAGGGAAGCTGCCGGCGAAGGTGATGGTCGCGCCGAACTCGCCCAAGGCGCGGGCGAAGCACAGGACGCCCCCGGCGGTGACGCCGGGAGCGACCAGCGGAAGGGTGACGCGGCGGAAGCTGTGGAACCGGGAGGCACCCAGTGTGGCGGCCGCCTCCTCGTAGCGGGGGTCCGCGCTACGCAGCGCACCCTCGACGGCAATCACCAGGAACGGCATCGCGACGAAGGCTTCGGCCAGTACCACCGCCGCAGTGGAGAATGGCAGGCTGATGCCGAACCACGCGTCCAGGTACTGCCCGACGAGACCGCGTCGCCCCAGCAGCAGCAGCAGCGCCACGCCGCCGACGACGGGGGGTAGAACGAGCGGGACGGTGACAACGGCGCGGAGCAGTCGACGGCCCGGGAAGGTCGTCCGGGCGAGGACCCAGGCCAGCGGGACTCCGAGCAGGAGACAGATCAGCGTGGCCAGCGAGGCGCTGACCAGGCTGAGCCGCAGCGCCGTCCCGACATCGGCGCTGAGCAGCTGAGCCGGCAGCGCGCGCCACGGAACTCGCACGATCAGCGCGAGCAGGGGGAGGGTCAGAAAGGCCAGCCCCAGTACGGCGGGCAGCAGCAGGACGCTGGGCGGCCGGCCGGTCGACCTGATCCGGCGGGTGCCGTTACGGACGGTCGAAGCCGGCATCGGCAAGAACCTGCCGTCCCTCGGCGGAGCGAACGTACTCGACGAAGGCGCGGGCTCCCGCGCCGTTCGGGGCGTCCGTCAGCGTGGTGATGAGGTAGTCGTTGACGGCGGTCTCGGCTTCGGGGAACTCGATGCCGCGTACGCCGGCTCCGGCCGCGACGGCGTCGGTTCGGTAGACGAGGGCCGCATCGGCCTCCCCGAGCTCGACCTTGCCGAGGGCGGCCTTGACGTCCTGCTCCAGCGTGTCCGGGGCGGGGGCGATGCCGGCCGCAGCGAGCGCGCGCTCCGCGGCCTCGCCGCACGGAACTTCTGGAGCGCACAAAGCGATGGCGAGGTCCGGATCCGCGAAGTCGGCCAGGCTGGTGACCTTCCCCGGGTTGTCCGGGGGGACGACGATCTCTAGGCGATTGCGCGCGAAGACTTCGGGTCGTCCTGCGGCGTCTCCTGCGCCGACGACGGTTCGCATGGTTGCCGGGCTCGCGGCGGCGAACACGTCAGCCGGAGCGCCGGAGGTGATCTGCTGGGCGAGCGCGGAGCTGCCGGCGAAGTTGAAGGTGACGTCGATTGCCGGGTTACGCTGCATGAACGTGTCAGCGATGGCCTGGAA
>JBBSMJ010000102.1:0-5374 GCA_038233235.1 Actinomycetes bacterium
AAGGGGAGGGGCGGGCGAGGGAGAGGGACGGGCAAGGGTCGGGCGGTCAGCCGGTGGCGCTCCGGCTACCGCCGGCCAGCCGGCCCGCCCGGGCGCGCAACCCGGCGGTGCAGCGGTCCACCCAGTCCAAGCCGTCGGCTATGCGCTCACCGAGTTGGTGCCCGACGTCAGCGGTGGAGGCGGGGAGCAGCTGGGCCTGCCAGCGCACGCGCTTGCTGCGTGCGTCCGCGAGCCCCCGGTGTACGCGCTCGACGTCGGCTCGCAGGTCGTGCATCTCGCCCGGCTCGCGGGCGTAGCGGGCCCGCTCCACTGCGCGGATCACCCGGTGCAGCGACTCCTCGCCGCCCGCGCTCAACCTGGCCCGCTGGGCAAGGTCCAGACCCGTTCGGCGGGGAGTCATTGCCGGATCCCAGGCGTAGCCGAGGTCACGTGCGACGTCGCGCACCTCCGCCCAGGCCGCCTGCGCGTGGCGGCGCGGATCGCTGGACCTTGCCCACCGGCGCCGGCGGATGGCCAGCCGCGCGATGGCCGGGACGAAGAGCAGCGCGAGGGCCCCCAGCGCCACGAAGACCAGCACCCTCGGGGTCCCGGTGGCGGCCTGCTCCTCTTCGGCCCCCAACTCCGGGGCGGCAACGGACGGGTCGACGCTGGCTGCGAGCCGCTCCAGCTGGACAGCACTGAGACCTGACCCTTGACCCGTGGTGGAGCCGCCGAAGTTCTGGTTCCGGCCGCCGCCGCCCCCTGCGTTGGCTTCCTCGTCCTCCAAGCTGAGTGGCTCGAGGTCAGCGGAGGCGTAGACGGGAGGCGGGGTGAGCCCGTCCGCCCGCGGGGTGGGCTCGAAGGGAACCCAACCGACGCCGGAGAAGTACAGCTCCGGCCAGGCGTGCGCGTCGTGCAACGTCACCGACCAGGTGCCGTCGGGCAGTCGACGCCCCGTGGCGAAACCCACGTTGACCCGGGCCGGGATGCCCTCGAGGCGGGCCATGATCGCCATCGTGGCGGCGAACTGCTCGCAGTAACCCCGCCGGTCCTGCAGGAACGATGCCAGTGCGTCCGTGCCGTTGCCGGAGCGAACCGACAGGTCGTAGGCGAAGGTCCGCAGCCACTGCTGGATTGCCAGCGCCTTGTCGTAGTCGGACGCGAGGTCCTCGGTGATCCGTTTGAGCTCCTCGCGCAGCCGTAGCGGTAGCTGCTCCGGCAACTGGGTGTAGGCGGCTATGAACTCCGGCGGTGCGCTCGGTGCGTTGCGCAGCTGCTCGACCTCGGGGTCGACCTCCAGGCTGTTCACCGCGTACTGCAGGCCGCGGGTGTCGTTGCGGTAGGAGAAGACGTTGCGGGTGAGGGTGTCATAGCGCCAGTCGCCCTCGACCTCGATCGCTATGGCGGGGTACGGCAGCGGGAGGCGCGGATCCATCAGCTCGCCGACTGATATCTGGCTGCGTACCGTCTGGCGTGCTACGCCTGCACCGAGACCGATCGGCGGCGGAAGCCCCTCGTCGACGTCCTGCTCACCGCGGGCCCGGAGCTCGGCTGGGATCCAGGACGTCCCGTTGAAGGTGTCCAGGGTCACCATGCGCAGGTAGCCGGGGTTAGCAGAGTCGGTGCGGACCCGGATGATCTCCCGGTTCTCCGGTCGGGTGAGGTCGCGCTGCAGGTCGACGATCGGGTTGATGACCGTGATCGTGCCGCCGCTCCCGCCCAGCCCGAACCCGGAACCGGTGCCTCCGAGCACACCCTCGTCGAGCCCGGGCAGCAGCGGGGGTACGACGATCGCCAGACCCAGCGCCGCCGCTCCCACGCGCCGACCCACCTGTCCAAGGGGGGCAGTCTCGATCTCGCCGCGGTAGCCGCGAGCAGCTGCCCGGTCGCTCAGGCTGCGGCCAATGGGGCGCCCCCAACGGCTCACCCGCTCCCGCGAGTCGGCAAGCAGCAGGGCGAGATAACCGGCACCGCCCACGGCGAAGGGAGCCCAGCCCACACCGTCCGCCAGCACCGCGACCGGCACCGCGTGCATCGCCAGCAGCGGCAGCCCGGCCAGTGCGGCGCGGCGCAGCGTCACGGCCAAGGTATCGACGAGCCAGGCGACCAGTCCCACCCCGCCGACCGCTAGCGCGACGATGCCCTCGTAGGTGCGCACCGGCGCGGCGAAGCGGGCGATATCGGTGAACCCCCGCTCGGCAACTGCCCGCAAGTCCTCGATCGCTCCCGGTCCGGGGAGGAAGCCGAGCACCGCGTCGGTGCGGGCGTAGATCAGGGTGAAGAGAATCGCCAGCCCAGCCAGCTGGACGAGGGGTACGACCAGTCGCGGCAGCGATGACCGTCGCGCCGCCTCGCCGGTCGCTGCGACGGTGAGCACCGCGCCGAGACACGGCAGGAACCAGCTGGCGTCCTGGAACACGGCACCGAGGGAGACCGTGGCGAGCAGCGTCGCCAGGCCGGCGAACAGGGCGAGCCGGGTGCGTCCGTTCACGCCGCACCTCCCGCTGGCTCCAGCTCGCTGGGGCTGGCGCCACGTGCAGCCGAGGGCCACAGCGCGGCGAGGTCGTTGCCCGCGCGCACCGGTACCACCCTCCAGCCCGAGCTGCGCAGCAGCGAGGCGGTGGCGGCGTACGACGCCGCGGCAGCTGCCGGCCGCGGCGAACGCCCGCGAGCGCGCCCGCCAGTGGGGCCACCAGCCGGGCCGCCCGTGGGGCCGCCAGCCTGACCGCCAGCGAGGTCGGCCCAGTTCGCCGTGTCGAGAAGCAGTGCGACCGCAGCAATCCCCGCGTGCCGTAGCCGAGCAAGGTCCTGCGCCTCGGTCGGCGAGAGCGCGCCGAGTACGGCGACGAGCAACCCGTCACCGCCGCCGCGGCGCACCGCGTCGACCGCCGTCGTGAGGTCGCGGGTGCGGGAAGGAGCGGAGACCGCCAGCGCCTCGAGCAGCAGTCCGGCGAAGTCGGTGGTCGTGTGGCCGCCCTCGCGGCCAGCGCTGGACAACGTCGCTCCGGTGTCGGTGACGACGCGCAGCGCGTACCCGCGGCCCACCAGGTGCAGTCCGAGGGAGGCGGTCGCGGACAGCGCCCATTCGTACGACGACGCTGGGCCCTCCCCACGGTGCGCCGCTGCCCTCCCGTCGAGCAGTACCGAGCAGCGGCTCTGCCAGGGCTGCTCCTCCCGCCGGACCATCAACTCACCGAAGCGTGCGGTCGACCGCCAGTGCACGCGGCGCAAGTCGTCCCCGACGCGGTATTCGCGGGTGGCGACGTCGTCTTCACCGGTCGCCGCTACCGAGCGGTTGCGGCTTTCCCCACTCCCCGACCACTCCCCGCCGAGGGCGACGGCGGGCAGTTCGCGAACGACGGGGGTGACGGTTAGGTAGTCGCGCGCAGCAAACGATCGGGTGACCTCGACCAGCCCGAAAGGGTCGGTGAGCCGGATGCTCAGCGGGCCGAGCCGGAAGCGACCGCGTACGTCGGAGCGCACCGGATAGCTCACCTCCCGACGCCCGCGCGGCTCCACCCGGTCGAGGACGAAGCGCGGCCGGGACCCGAGCACGTAGGACAGGTCGTCCTCGACAAGCATCAGACCGGTGGGCAGCCGAGAGTCGTTGGACAGCCGGAGCACCACTCGGGACTCCTGGCCGGCGGCCACCCGCGGAGGCTCCAGCCGGCGGGTGCACTCCAGGCGGTACCGAGTGCGGTTGGCCACCGCCAGGCTGACCAGCGGAAGGGCACTCAGCAGCACCCCGACGCGCAACAGGTCGCGTTGCCCGAGCAGGATCGCGCAGACCGCCGCGGTCAGCCCGGCGGCGGCGAAGCAGCGACCGCGCACCGTCAGCCCGGCTAGCGCAGCGCGCACAACGCCCCCATCCGCAGGGTGGTCACCGGCGGCCCCGCCCGTCGGTGGAGTCCGGTAGCGGCACCTTGGCGACGAGGTCGGCAACGACTTGTTCCGTCGTACGCCGGCCGAGTTGGGTCTCTCCTGTGGGCAGCAGCCGGTGGGCGAGCACCGGCACGGCGAGTGTCTGCAAGTCGTCGGGAAGCACGTGGTCGCGGTCATCGAGGGCCGCCACCGCCCGCGCCGCCCGGACGAGGTGCAGGGTGGCGCGGGGGGAGGCGCCGAGCCGCAACTCGGGAGAGGTGCGGGTGGCTGTGGTCAGCGCAATGGCGTAGCGGCGTACCTCCTCCGCGACGTGGACGGTGCGGACGGCCTCCACCAGCTTGGCGATCTCCCGGGCGTCGGCGACCGGCTCCAGGTCGTCCAGCGCTGGGGCCCCCCCGTGCACGTCGAGCATGTCCAGCTCGGCCGCCGGATCCGGATAGCCCATCGACACCCGCGCCATGAAGCGGTCGCGTTGGGCTTCCGGCAGCGGGTAGGTGCCTTCCATCTCCACCGGGTTCTGGGTGGCGATCACCATGAACGGCGCCTCCAGCCCGTACGTGACGCCGTCGACGGTGACCTGCCGCTCCTCCATGCACTCCAGCAGCGCCGACTGAGTCTTCGGTGACGCCCGGTTGATCTCGTCGCCGACGACGATGTTGGCGAAGACGGCTCCGGGCTTGAACTCGAACTCCCGCCGCTCCTGGTTGTAGACGCTCACCCCGGTGATGTCGCTGGGCAGCAGGTCGGGGGTGAACTGCACCCGGCGTACGGAGCCGTCGACGGAGCGCGCCAGCGCCTTGGCGAGCATCGTCTTGCCCACGCCGGGCACATCCTCGATAAGCAGATGTCCCTCGGCCAGCATCACCGTCACGGCGAGGCGCACCACCTCGGGTTTGCCCTCGATCACCCGCTCGATGGCGGTGCGGATGCGGGCCGCCGAACTGGCCAACTCCTCGAGCGGGGTCACTCCACCGCCGCCGTAGGTCGTCACGATGCCGTCACGCGGCCTCCCTGGCCCGTCGTGGTCGCCCTGTGCGGGCGCGTCGCTGCTGCCGTCCCCGCCAGTGTCCCAGGTTCGTCTCGCTATGGCCCGCCTCCCCCGACGTATGCCTGCCTGCAGGGGGTGAGACGAGCGAGCCGGGGCGCGGGTTCCGTCGGTGCATCCGCTGCCGATTCGCTGACGCACGGTGAGGGCCAGCCGACCGCGGGTACCGTTGAGGGCTACGCCAAGCGGTGCGCACGGGCCGCGGAGGAGGAAAATCGCACATGCTCGCCGCTGCCGTCCCCCTCCCCGCCGCGACCAGCCCGGCTGGACCTGTCGACCTGCGGGAGCGGATCGCCGCCGGCTTGGAGCAGGCCCGGCGCCGCAGCATGACCCTCACCGACATCGTCGACATCCCCGATCTCACCCGCCAGCACTCCCCGATCATGTCCCCCCTGGTGTGGGACCTTGCCCACGTCGGCAACCAGGAGGAGCTGTGGCTGCTGCGCGATGTCGGCGGCCGTGAGCCGC
>JBBSMJ010000103.1:0-5343 GCA_038233235.1 Actinomycetes bacterium
CAGGACGTCGTGGTCAACTGCGTTCTCCAGGACACCGACGCGCCGCTGATGTTCGTCACGAACGAGGACCTGCGGCTCTTCGCATCGGGCAACCTTGTTGTCGACGTCTCTTGCGATGACGGCATGGGCTTCGAGTTCGCCAGGCCCACCCCCTTCACCGATCCGATGCTGACAGTGGGCGACGGCGTGCACTACTACGGCGTCGACCACAGCCCTTCCTACCTGTGGGATGCCTCGACGTGGGAGATCAGCGAAGCGTTGATCCCCTACTTGCGAACGGTAATGGAGGGGCCGGACTCCTGGGACGCCGAGGAAACCATCAGCAGGGCTATCGAGATCCGCGACGGCGTCGTACGGAACCCGAAGATTTTGTCCTTCCAGCAACGGTCCGGCGACTATCCGCACGCCCGGATCTGACGCCAACACCGCACTCGTACGACGTTCGACGGCATCAGCGGGTCAGATCGTGGAGGCCAGCTCGGGCACACCGAGCAGGTAGCCCTGGCCGAGGTCACAGCCGAGCTTGCGCAACTGCTCGTACTGGCGGTCGTTCTCGATGCCTTCTGCAACGACGATCAGACCGAGGTCGTGCGCCAGGTCCACCAGGTGTCGCACGATCGCGGTGTCCCGGGTGTCGGAGCCCACCTCGGCCACGAACCGCTGGTCGATCTTGACGATGTCGACCGGCAGGCGCTGCAGGTACGACAGCGAGGCGTAGCCGGTCCCGAAGTCGTCGATGGCCAGTAGGACCCCGATTTCCTTCAGCTCGTCGAGGATGGCCATGGTGTTCTCGATGTCGTCGATCAGCGTGCTCTCGGTGATCTCGAGAGCAAGCCCGCGGGGATCGGCTCCACTGGCGGTGAGGGCACCGCGCGTCATCGCCACAAAGGCGGGTTGACGCAGCTCTCGCGGGGAGACGTTGACAGCCAACTGGAAGTACGGGCTTGTCGGCCCTCGCGCCTGTATCTCGGCCAGGTGACGACAGCCATGGCGCAGCACCCACTCGCCCACTCTGGTGATAAGACCGGTGTCCTCGGCCAGGGGGAGGAAAGAAGCAGGGGGAAGCAGCTCCCCGTCGGAGCGCCGCCAGCGCAGCAACGCCTCGGCGGAGACGCGCTCGCCCGTGGCGAGGTGGATGATCGGCTGGTGCGCCAGCCGCAAGTCACCATGCTGCACAGCCGCGCTCAAGGCCGCCTGTCGCTTCATCCGGGTCGGCGAGGCAACCGTCATCCGG
Organism: Actinomycetes bacterium; assembly: GCA_038233235.1. Lineage (GTDB taxonomy): Bacteria > Actinomycetota > Actinomycetes > JBBSMJ01 > JBBSMJ01 > JBBSMJ01. Next base: position 1,235 of record JBBSMJ010000103.1, read on the forward strand.
CTGGACAGGCTGTAGGCGTGTCCACCTGCCCGCTTGGCGACGTACATGGCTAGATCTGAGTCGTGCAACAACAGCTCAGCGGTGTCCCGAACCTGGCCGTGGGCCGCCCCGAGGCTGGCCCGGACGAGTACGTCGTCACCGGAGATGCGGATGGGAGCGTCCAACGCGTCGAGCAGCCGCTGCGCGATCGCGGCAACCTCGTCTTCCCGGTCGACGGTATGCAGGTCCATGCACAAGATGGCGAACTCGTCCCCCGCGAGGCGCGCGATCGTGTCGCCCGGCCGCAGCGCGGCCTTCAGCCGGTTACCCACCTCCACCAGCAACCGGTCGCCGGCAGCGTGTCCGTAGCTGTCGTTGATCTCCTTGAACCTGTCGATGTCCACGAACAGGACCGCCAGCGACGACGGGCGGCGGCGCACCGCGCTCAGCGCCTGAGTCAAGCGGTCGAGGAAGAGCGCGCGGTTAGGCAGACCAGTGAGCGGATCGTGCAGGACTTGGATACGCAACTGCTCCTCGGCGAGGGCGCGTCCCTCACGGTCCCGCGCCTGCAACAGGTAGCTGGTGGCGACGTCGGCGAGCAGCTGGGCCGCATGCAATTCATCGGAACTCAGCCGTAGCGGGCGCTCGGAGTAGATGTCCAGTACGCCACGGATCGCACCCCGCGCGCTCATCGGAAGTGCCGCCACCCCTTGGAGGCCTTCCTGGCGTGCGTACGCGGCGAATTCCGGCCACCGCGGCTCGTGGGAGAGGTCGTTCGCCAGAACGAGCCGGCGGGTCGAGACGGCGTCTCGGCACGGCCCTTCGCCCATGGCGTCCTGCATCTCCTCCACCCGTCCGACCTGGTGGCTCGATGCATGAGCGAGCAAGAGCTCGCCCCGATCGATCAGCACCACTCCGGCGCCGCTGACCGGCAGCACCTCGGGGACCCGCGAACACAGCCGATCGAGAATATCGGCGACCTCGTAGTCAGTCAGCAGCACCTGAGCAAACTCCGCCAAGACGGCAGACAACCGGTCATAGTGCACTGACGCTCGCATTCACGACGGACGCCGCTGATGCGGCGGAGCCGGGCGGCCGGGCTCATACATACTCTGCGTTACCGCCAGCTTACACCCTGCCGTGTAATTCTGTGACCGCGTCGCCCCACTGGGTCACTGCGTCCGCCGACGCGCGTGTCGGCGCTCAGTCGCCTACCCAGGCTTGGTGACCGCAGTGACGTTGTGCACTGTCCCCCGTTGGTCTCCGGACTAGACGGGCAGACATGAGGGAACAAGCCCGTATGCGCATCGGTGGCGGCGAGATCAGGCCCGTGGGCGGAGCACGCGGATGTCTCGTCATGCTGTTGGTATCAGCGGTCCTGTCCGTGGTGCTGACCGTCGGCCTGACGCTGTTGCTACGGCTCACCTGACAAACGAACGACCCCCCGGCCGTGAGGCCGGGGGGTCGTTCGTGGTGCCGGCTGAGCCGGCGAAGCCTGTCGTAACGGGTCAGACGTTGCGGACGTTGTCCGCCTGCGGACCCTTCTGCCCCTGAGTGATGTCGAACTCCACCCGCTGGCTCTCCTCGAGGGTTCGGTATCCCTCCATTGCGATGGCCGAGTAGTGAACGAAGACGTCAGCGCCGCCTCCGTCCTGGGCGATGAAGCCGAAGCCCTTCTCGGCGTTGAACCACTTCACGGTGCCTTGAGCCATGTGCTTTCTCCTGTGGGACTGTCGGCGCCCGCACGGTGCGGGGCCGGGATGGCTGCCGCGGGGACCGCCCTACTGTCCGAGGGGCCGGACAAGAAGAACGCCCGCGTACAGACTTCGCGGGCGTTCGAGAACGTGCGAGGTACTGCCACTGCAACCGCGCAAGACGCTATCACGATTAGGCCGGCCCGCCAACAGGTGCGGACAACGTCATACGCCTTGCCGATGCCCGGGAGACGCCCCGTGGAGCGCCCGGGAAGCGCTCAGCCCAGGCGCCTGGTGCTCCAGCCGGTCCGCCGGAACCGGCCGCCCAAGGAAGAAGCCCTGCCCCTCATCGCATCCGAGGCCGGCGAGCAGGGTGCAGGTTTCCGCGTCCTCGATGCCTTCCGCGACGACGCGCAGGTCCAACGCGTGCGCCAGGTCGATGACCGAACGCACGATCGCGGCGCCCTTGCCGGTTCCCCGCAGGTCAACGACGAACGACCGGTCGATCTTCAGCTCCTGCACTGGCAGGGTACGGAGGGAGGCGAGAGATGAGTGGCCGGTGCCAAAGTCATCGAGCGCCATCTGCACCCCCATCGAGCGCAGGCGAGTGATGACGTCGACCGCGACGGCAGGATTGGCCATGACGGCGCTCTCTGTCACCTCGAGCCGCAACCACGATGCGGGTACGCCGGCTCGCTGAAGCTCACCGTCGATGATGCCGAGCAGGTCGGGGTCGTGGAGGATCTGCGCCGAGAGGTTGACCGACACCGGCAACAGACCGCTTCTTCCCCACCACGCGCGGGCCTGGGCCAGCGCGAGGGCCAACACCCGGTAGGTCAGCGGGCGGATGAGCCCGGTTTGCTCGGCCAAGGGGACGAAACGGTTCGGTTCGACCATGCCGAGGCTCGGATGCCTCCAGCGCACCAGCGCCTCGACGCCGGCCAACTGGCCAGTGGTCAGATCAACCTTGGGCTGGTAGTGCAGGAACAGCTGGTCTTCCTCGACTGCCCGACGCAGGGCGGTGAGGTACTCCAATCGCTCCGGCCGATGCTTGTCCTCTTCGGAGCTGTACACCTTGCAGCCGCTGGCGGACTGCTTGGCTCGATACATGGCCACGTCGGCGCGCTTGAGCAACGAGGTCGTGTCCTGGCCATGGAGCGGGGCGAGCGCCACACCGATGCTGCCCTGGACGTTGAGCGGCACCCCGTGCACCTCCATGAGCTCCGCGCTGGCGGCGAGGAGCTCCCGTCCGATCTCCGTGGCGGCAGCCGGGTCGCGGACGCCGGGCAGGAGTACGACGAACTCGTCGCCACCCAGCCGCGCCACCGTGTCGGCCTCACGGGTCGAGTGGGTCAGTCGGCGGGCGACGATTCGCAGCACCTGGTCGCCGGCGTCGTGCCCCAAGGTGTCGTTGATGTCCTTGAAGCGATCAAGGTCGAGCAGCAGCAGCGCAAGGCCGCGTTCGCCCCGGCGGTCGGCCAGTAGCAGCTGGTCGAGCCGGTCGCGCAGCAGCACCCTGTTGGCGAGGCCGGTCAGCGGGTCATGCAGCGACTGGTGGCGTGCCGCCTGCTCGATGACCCGCCGCTGGATGGCCGCCGCCAACACGTTTGCGACTGCCTGCAGGAAGTCGACCTCCTCGGTAGGAAACCCCCGCCGCTCCCGCGCGTGCGTCTGCAGGACGCCGAAGGGATGTCGCCGGTCTCCGACGAGGACCGCAACACTGCTCCCCCCCGCCGGCCATGAGTCGCCTCTGGTCGTCGCGTCCATGGATCGCGAGGGCGGAAGAGCTTCCTGTTCGGTGAACAAAGCGTCGTCGAGCAACGCCCGCTGCGCCAGCCGATACAGCGGATCGAGGCGCCCTCGGTCCAAGGGGTCGACATTTGCGGGCCACCCGGCGTACGCCCGGAGGAGCAGGCTGCCGTCGTGCTGGAGTGCCTCCAGCAGCTCGGCGTGTGCGGTACCGAGCGTCTCCACGACCAATTCCACGGCTTCGGTGAAGAGCTGGGCTTGACCGATGTCCTCCAGTCCGCGCTGCCCGAGCCGGGCCACCGCAGTTTGCTGACGCTCGGCCTGGCGCAGCTCGGTGACGTCCTGCAGCACGATTACCAGCCGGGTCACCGCCGTGTTCAATCCGGTGAGCGGCACGACGGTGGTCTGCAACCACTTCACCTGCCCGTCGTCCGGAATGGCCCAGCGCAGCTCGCCGTACTGGGAGGCCCCGGTGCCGAGTGCCGTCGCCGCCAAACCCCACTCCGGCGAGCTTCCGGGTTCCCGGACACCGAAGCACTCCAACAACTCCGGCAGGGTGTCACCGGGCGTCACCCGGTGACCGAGGAGGCGACCGGCGGCGGGCGACACCTCGCGGATGACGAGGTCCGGCGTACAGTCGAGCAGCCCGAACGGGAGCTGCCCCAACGGCGCACCGGCCGCGACGAG
>JBBSMJ010000104.1:0-5327 GCA_038233235.1 Actinomycetes bacterium
ACGGACACACCGAGCGGTTCGCACTCCTCCCGCAGGCCGTCGGCGAGTTCGAGCACCCACGCGACGGGCAGTGCACCGGGCACCCCCAGCCCGACGAGCAGTGCCGTCGGCCGGGCTCCCATCGCGGCGATGTCGGCGAGGTTCTGCGCAGCGGCCTTGCGGCCCACGTCGTACGCGCCCGACCACTCGCGGCGGAAGTGGCGGCCCTCGAGCAGCAGGTCCGTCGTCGCCACGACACGGTTGTCGGGGGCACGCAGCAGCGCGGCGTCGTCTCCCGGGCCCAGCAGCACCTGCTCGTGCTGCGGCAGCCGCGCAGTCACCGCCGCGATGAGCCCGAACTCGCCCACCTCGGCCACCGTCCGCCCGAGATCCACCACGCTCATCGCCCCTCCCGCGTACGCGATAACGTGACGCGACGTTGCCCGCCGAGCCCACTGGAGACGACGGTGACCGTACAGGCCTACATCCTCATCCAGACCGACGTCGGCAAGGCGGCGAAGGTCGCCACGGAGATCGCCGAAATCTCGGGCGTGACCCAAGCGGACGACGTGACTGGGCCGTACGACGTCATTGTGCGAGCCGAAGCCGGCGACGTCGACGAGCTCGGAAAGCTCGTCGTTGCCAAGGTGCAGAAGATTGCCGGTATCACCCGCACCCTCACCTGTCCGGTCGTCCACCTCTGAGACGTTCGTTCACCGGACCACAGCTGGCGCTCGCCGCCGCGCTGGGCAGCGTGAGCGCGGTGGCCGGCTGCGCACCGGCGCCGGTAGCGGTCGACCCCCCCGCCCCCGAAGGCGCCGCGGCGACGGTCTGCCGGCAGTTGGCTCAGCGGCTGCCGGACACGGTGGACGGTCTCGAACGGCGCGACGTCGAACCCCGAACGGTGACTGCCGCCGCATGGGGTGAGCCGCCGGTCGTGCTGCGCTGCGGCGTGCCGCCGCCGACCGGACTGCACCCGACGTCGGAACTGTTCGTCGTCAACGGGATCGACTGGTTCGCCGAGGACCTGTCGGCCGGCGTGCGTTTCACCACGACCGACCGGGTGGCCAATGTCACGGTGACCGTCCCGGCCGCCCATGCGCCGGAGGCTGATGTCCTCGTCGACCTGGCAGGACCGGTCGCTGCGGCGGTACCGCCGCTGCCGCCGGCCCGCTGAGGCGCGCGCGAGCTGGCCCGACGAGCCCTGCTGGCGCAGGTCTGCCCCAGGTCAGCCCCAAGTCAGCGCAGACCGGCCGGTCGGGCCAACGCCGTACGTAGCAGCCGCTCCACCAGGGCCGGGTAGTCCAGCCCGCTGGCTCGCCACATGAGCGGGAACATCGAGGTCGGGGTGAAGCCCGGCATGGTGTTGACCTCGTTGACCACGAGGCCGCCGGGGGTAAGGAAGAAGTCGACCCGCGCCAACCCCTCGCAGGACAGCGCCTCGAAGGCGGCAACCGCGACTCGGCGCACCTCGGCGGTGACGTCGGACGGCAGGTCGGCCGGTACGTCAAGATCGGTGGCCTCGTCGAGATACTTCGCCGTGAAGTCGTAGAACTCGCGGCCACCCCGGACGCGGATCTCCGCGGGGACGCTGGCCTCCGGCGGCTCTCCGTCGAGCCCTTCCAGCACCCCGCACTCGATCTCCCGACCGTTGATGGCCGCCTCGACCACCACCTTCGGATCGTGGACGCGTGCCGCCTCGACCGCGTCGTCTAGCTGCTCGGGGCCGGCCACCTTGCTGATTCCGATGCTCGAACCGCCGCGGGCCGGTTTCACGAAGACCGGCCACGACAGTGCGGCGACGGCTTCGCGTACGCCGGCGCGGTCGCGTTCCCACTGCCGCGGACGGACGGCGACGTACGGCCCGATCGGCAGCCCGGCGGTGGCCAGCAGCCGCTTCATGAACTCCTTGTCCATGCTCGCCGCGCTGGACAACACGCCCGAGCCGACGTAGGGGACGCCGGCAAGCTCCAGGAGGCCCTGCAGTGTGCCGTCCTCGCCGTACGGCCCGTGCAGCAGCGGCAACACGACATCCACCTCACCCAACACCTGCGGCACCGCACCCGGCTCCTGCACGGTCAGCTCGCGCGACGTCGGGTCATTCGACAGGGCCACCGAAGCGCCGGCGCCGTCGACGCTGGGCAGCGCCCCGTCGGTGATGACGAGTCGCTGCGGGTCGTCGGGGGTGAGGACCCAGCGACCCTCCCTGGTGATCCCCACCGGTACGACGTCGTAGCGGGTGCGGTCGACAGCGGCCAGCACGCTTCCCGCGGTGACGCAGGAGATTGCATGCTCGGAACTGCGGCCTCCGAAGACGACCGCCACCCGGGGCCGGCGGCGCGGGGTACCGGTCATCGCGGACGACCCTACCGACCGGCAGGGTCAGCCCAGTGCGTCCAACGCGGCGACGGCGTCGGCGACCAGGTCATCGGGGTCTTCCAGCCCGACCGAGAACCGCACCGCCCCGGGAAAAATGCCGGCTCCGGTGAGCGCGTCCGGGTCCAGCTGCCGGTGCGTGGTCCCGGCGACCGGCCCCACCTTGGTGTGCGTGCCGCCGAGGGAGGTGGCGACGGTGGCCAGCTGCAAGCCGTCGACCAACGCCATGCCGACGTCACGGCCGTTGGCTGCCCCTCGGTCGGTGCCCGCAGGCCCCTCCTCGCTCCCGATGCTGTCCGCGTACGGCGTCACCGTGACGACGGCGCCGTAGCGGCGTCCCTCAGGGCCGGCGTCGAACAGCCGGTTGGCCAGCTCGTGATCCCGGTGCCCCGGCAGGCCGGGATAGTCGACGCGGGCGACGCGCGGATGCGCGGCCAAAGCGGTGGCGAGGGTCAGGGCCCCCGCGCACTGCCGGCCCATACGCAAGGGAAGTGTCTCCAGTCCGCGGCGCAGCAGAAAGGCCTCGTCCGGCGCGAGAATCCCGCCGGTGTGTTCCCGAACATGGCGCACGGTCTCGGCAAGCTCGGGCCGGGCGACCACCACGCCACCGGTGACGTCGCTGTGCCCGCCGATGTACTTCGTCGCGGAGTGCACCACCAGGTCCGCCCCGTGCTCGAGCGGACGGCAGACCGCCGGGGTAGCGAAGGTGGAGTCGACGGCGAGCAGCGCCCCCGCCCGGTGGGCGATGTCGGCCAGCATCGGCAGGTCGGCGACGGTCATCGTCGGGTTGGCCAGCGTCTCGGCCCACACCAGCCTGGTCTCCGGGCGGACAGCGGCCGACACCGCCGCCGGGTCGGTGGTGTCGACGTGATCGGTGCGTACGCCGAAGCGGGAGAGCACGTCGGCGAGCACCGCGTAGGTGCCGCCGTACATCTCCCGTGGAGCGACGACGTGCGCGCCGGCCGCGGTGAATCCCATGAGGATTGCGGTGATGGCGGCCATGCCTGAACCGAAGGCCTCGCCGCGCACCTCCCCGTCGAGCCCGACGCCCTCCAGCGCGGCGACGGCGGCGGCGAACGCATCAGCCGTCGGGTTGGCCAGCCGGCTGTAGGAATAGCCGTCGCGCTGGCCACCGAGCACGTCGACGTACTCCTGCGCGTCGGCGAAGGCAAACGCCGCCGTACGCCACACCGGCAGGCCCATCGACCGTTGGTTGACCGCCGGCGGCAGCGGCAGGTGGACCGCGCGGGTGAACTCTCCGCGGGCGCCGTTGTGCTGCGGCCCGGACGATGCGCTCACCTGGCCGACCGTTCTGCTTTGGCGGCCCGGGACACCAGGCTGCGCAACATGTCGGCGGGTCGCATGCCGTCGTGGACGACGGCCGAGACGTGCTCGATGATTGGCATGTCGACATCATGCCGGCGGGCGAGGTCGAGGATCGACTGACACGACTTGACACCCTCGGCAACCTGTCGCGTTGTCGCCACCACCTCGGCCAGCGTGAAACCGCGCCCGAGCCGTTCCCCGAAGGTGCGGTTGCGCGACAGCGGCGACGAGCAGGTGGCGACGAGGTCGCCGAGCCCCGCGAGCCCGGAGAAGGTGTGGGGGTCGGCACCCAGGGCGGCCCCCAGCCGCGCGGTCTCCGCTAGTCCGCGGGTGATGAGCGAGGCGCGCGAGTTGTCCCCGAAGCCCATTCCCTCGGCCATCCCAACGGCCAGCGCGATGACGTTCTTCACCGCACCGCCGAGTTCGCAGCCGACGACGTCGGTATTGGTGTAGGGACGGAAGTACGCCGTGTGGCAGGCGGCCTGCAGCTGCTGCGCCACGCCCTCGTCGACACACGCCACGACGCTCGCCGCGGGCTGCCCGTCGGCGATCTCCCTGGCCAAGTTGGGGCCGGTGACGACCGCCACCCGCTCCGCTGGGGCCCCGGTGATCTCGTGAACGACCTCACTCATCCGCTTGGTCGTCCCGAGCTCGATGCCCTTCATCAGGCTGACCAGTAGCGCACCCGCGGGCAACTGCGGTGCCCAGCGCACGAGGTTCTCGCGCAGCAGCTGGGATGGTACGGCAAACACCACGATCTCGACGTCGTGCAGTGCCTCCTCCAGGTCGTGGGTCACCGTCACCTGGTCCGGGACATGGATGCCCGCGAGGTAGTCGGGATTTTCTCGCGTCGCGGCGATTGTCTGCACGAGCTCGGGACGGCGCCCCCAGAGCGCTACCTGGGTTCCCGCGTGGGCAAGCACGATGCTGAACGTGGTGCCCCACGCGCCGGTGCCGAACACTGCCGCACGTGTCATGCGCTGCGCCGCCGTACGTCGAAGCGGGTCGCTGGAGCAGTTTCCCCGCGAATCTCCTCCAGCTCGGCGGTGATCGCCGCCATGATGCGCTCGGTCGCCGCCCGAAGCACCTCCCCGGACAGCGGACGGCCGGCGAATTCCGACAGGTCGACCGGTGCACCTGCACTCATCCGAATCGTCGTACGTGGGAGCAATCGCAACTTCTTCGTGTACGGCGGCAGCACCTGCTGCGGTCCCCACTGCGCTACCGGCACCACCGGAACGCCGGTAGCCAAGGCGATTCGGGCCGCTCCCGTCTTGCCCACCATGGGCCACAGGTCGGGGTCGCGGGTGACGGTGCCTTCCGGGTAGATGACGACGCACTCGCCGCGCGCCGTCGCGGCCATCGCATCCCGGAAGGCCACCGCGGCGTCCCTCGAACCGCGGTAGACCGGTATCTGGCCGGAGCCGGCGAGCACCCGGCCGGCGAGCGGCAGCCTGAACAGCTCCACCTTGGCGAGGAAACGCGGGAGCCGGCCGTTGTCGTGCACGAAGTGGGCACACGTCAGCGGATCGACGTACGACAAGTGGTTGGCGCACACGATCACCCCACCGGAGCGGGGCAGGTTGGCACCGCCGCGCCAGTCCCGCCGGGTCATCAGCATCAGCGGTGGGCGCAGCAGCACCGCG
>JBBSMJ010000105.1:0-5318 GCA_038233235.1 Actinomycetes bacterium
AGAACGGTTTTTCCCTCGAGCGGCATCAGCTGTCCGTCCTGTCGCTCAACATGGTCGCAAGTTCGGTGGTCATGTCGTCCCAGCTGGGTGGTTGGTATCCGGTGGCCTTGGTGAAGCGAGCGCCGACGAGGCTGCGGTCGCACGCGAACGAGCTGTCCGGTTCCACCGTGATGTCGTCTCGGCCGCACTTCTTCGCCAGGAGCGTGAGCAGCTCGTACTTGCTGATGGGTTCGCTGGCCAGATGCCACAGACCCGACATGTCCGGGTGGTCGTGGAGCAGCCGCTCGATGACGCGGCTCGTCTCCGTCGTGGTGAGACCGGTGTAGATCGCACGTTGAAAGCCGCGAATCGAGCCGGTTTGCTTCCAGAACCACTCGACCAGACCGCGGCGGCTCTCCAGCTCGAGCCCGATGATGGAGGTGCGAAGGGTCAGCGCACCAGGGCCGGTTACCTCGCCCAACAGCTTGGTCAGACCGTAGACGTCGGTAGCGTCGGGTCGGTCGTCCTCGGTATAGCGGCCGCGCTTCCCGGAGAAGACGCAGTCCGTGCTGACATGGATGAGTCGGGCCCCGACATCGGCGGCCAGCTGGGCCAAGCGGTGGGGGAACAACGCGTTGATCTCCAGGCAGGAAACGGCGTCCTGGCCCGCTGGGCGCTGCTTGACGATGCCGACCGCGTTGACGACCGCGTCCGGACGTACGCCGGCAAGGACGCCGCGCACCAGCGCGGTGTCCCGTACGTCGACGCCGCTGATGCTGTTGCCGGTATGGAAGATGCCGCTATGAGATGTGCCAGCATCGGCGTAGTCCGTGCGCGGTCGCCGGAGCGTGACGATGACTTCGTGGCGGGTCTCCAGCTGGCGCAGCAGCTCGTGCCCCAGCATGCCGTCGCCGCCGAGAACTAGGAGACGCATCGACTCTCCTCGCTGGTGTTCCTCATGCTTTGCTCCAGTTGGTCGAGCAGACGCTCCCGCTCGAAGTGCTTGACGAAGTAGCTGCGTCCGCGGCGTCCCATTGCCGCCAGCTCCTCCGCCGGCGTGCGATACAGCGACAGGACGGCCTGCGCCAGGGATGCGCTGTCTTCCGCCGGTCCGCTGAGTCCCGCGCCCGCCTCGGCAATGACCCTGGCGCCCTCTCCGTCGAGCGCGCCCACGATGGGTCGCCCGCAGGCCAGGTAGGACTGCAGCTTGCTGGGGATAGTGAGCGCGTAGATGGGTTCGTGCTTGAGCGTCACCAGCAGCGCGTCGGCCAGTGCGAAGAAGCGCGGCATCGCGTCCACTGGATGCCGACCGAGCAGATGCACCGTCCCGGACAGGTCGCGAGCCTTGACCTGGTCGGCGAGCCATATCCGCTGTCGCCCGTCGCCCAGGACGACCCAGTGGAGGTCCGGGTGATCGCGCGTCAGCTCGGCAGCGTCCAAGATCGTGCCGAGCGCTTGGGAGACCCCGAGATTGCCGGCGAACATGACGCGGAAGCCGGTGGGCACCAGCCGGCGCTCCACCGCGTCCTCGGGAAGGTCGACGGGACGGTAGCTGCCCTCGGCCCAGTTGGGTACGTACTCCAGCTTCTCCGGCGTCGCCCCGTTGCTGAGCGCGTGCGGGATGAAGCCTTCGGATTCCACCAGGATGCGATCGCTCTCCTGGTAGATCCAGCGCACGAGTCGGTTGAGTGCCTGCAGGACGACGCGGGAGCGCACCGCTCCCGTCGCGGTCAGCGTCTCCGGCCACAAGTCCTGGACCCAGAACACGACGGGGGCGCCGAGCACCCGCTTGAGGACGATCGCGGGGATGCCCACCGTCACCGGCGAGGGTTCGTAGACGAAGATGACGTCGTAGTGACCGCGGGCGCGCAACGGTCCCAACAGGCTGGCGCTCGCGGCGAAGGACAGGAAGTTCAGGGCGAGTCGCCAGCCCTGTCCGCGTCCCCGGGAGGCCAGCGGCACCCGCTTGATCGTTACCTCGCCGAGCCGTTGGGTCCACGGCCGCAGTCGGCCGTAGCCGGGGAAGAGGCTGCGGCTTGGGTAACTGGGCTGACCGGTCAGCACGGTGACCTCGTGTCCGCGCTGGGTCAACTCCGTGGCCAAGTCGTTGACGCGGAAGTCTTCCGGCCAGAAGTACTGGGTGACGACGAGGATGCGCACTGCTCAGCTCCTCGCCTGCGCTTCGACGCCGGCCGGCCGCCTGGACCATGGCGAGGGACGCCGCTGGTGGCGGTCGACCAGCCGGGGACTGGCCAGGTAGAGGGCCAAGACGATGGCGATGCCCACGTCGGCCGCAAGACGCGCCGGTGACGACGACGTCAGCGACAGCGCTCCGAGGCCAGCACAGATCGCGGTCGCGCCACCGACGGTGGCGGTCACCTGGCCATGGGACCAACCGCGTTGGACGAGTCGTTGGTAGACGTGTTGGCGGTGCGCCTGATGCCACACCTCGCCGCGGTACACCCGGCGGATCAGGGTGAAGCAGGTGTCCGCGAGATAGACCCCGAGCGGGGCGAGCATCGACTCCGGCGCGATCCCGGCGCGCAGACCGACCACCGCAAGAGCACCCAGCCAGGCGCCGAAGAAGTAGCTCCCCACGTCTCCCGGAAAGACCCGGGCGCGCGGAAAGTTGAAGGGGAGGAAGCCGATTGCAACTCCGACGAGAATCAGACTGGCCCCGGCCAGCGGCGCCACGCCGGTCGCCGTCCCGACGAGGTACCACGCCGTACCGACGACGGCGGCCTGGACGCCGGTGATGCCGTTGATGCCGTCCATGAAGTTGGCGACGTTGACGTAGGCAGTCAGCCAGCCGACCACCATCACAGCAGCGACGAGCTGCCAGCCGCCCGGGACGCTCGAGCCCGCCGCCAACCAGGGCAGGGCGGCGGCTGCGACCAGCAGCTGCAGCGCCAGCCGGCGGGCGACGGCGATACCGCGAACGTCTTCGACCAGGCCGACGACGGCGAAACCAGCGGCTGCCACGACGACGCCCAGCCGCGGAGCGCCCAGCGCCGTCGCTCCCACGGCGAGTACGCCGGTCCCGGCCAACGCCGGTGCCAGTCCTCCTCCACGAACGGTCGGCATGGTGTGGGAGGAGCGGTGAGACGGCGTGTCGAGAGCGCCAACTCGGCGCAGTGCCACGATGAGTACGGGGGAGAGGCCAGCGGTGAGCGCGCCAGCGACCAGCGCATCGTTCAGCACGAGTCACGCCCCCAGTCGTGCTTCGTACGCCGGCTGCCGCTGCCGCTGCCGCGCCGGCGGTCCGCAACTGACGGCCTGCAGCTGCGCGACGATCGCACTGAGCGGCAACGACAGGTCGACGCTGGCCATCTTCGGCGAGCAGGGAGGCACCGGTACGTGGGAGATGAGCGGGTGTACTGGCCGTACGTCGGGCTCCCCTTGTCCGAGAAGCACTTCGTGCAGCTTCTCGCCCGGCCGCAGCCCGGTGTAGACGATGGAGATGTCCTTGCCGGACTGCGCGGCCAGCCGCTCGGCCACCGAGGCAATGCGGACCGGTGTCCCCATATCGAGCACGAGTGCCGCGCCGTCGTCGTCGATGGCGCCCGCCTGCACCACCAGCTGGACGGCCTCCGGGACCGTCATGAAGTACCGCGTGACCTCGGGGTGGGTGACAGTGATGGGCCCGCCGGCGGCGATCTGGGAGTGGAAGGAGGTGAGCACGGAGCCGCGGCTGCCCAAGACGTTGCCGAAGCGGACGCTGACGTAGGTTCCGTCGGCACGCCGAGCGAAGTGCGCGGTCAGCATCTCGGAAATCCGCTTGCTGTAGCCCAGCACGCTGGTTGGATCGGCGGCCTTGTCGGTGGAGATGTTGACGAACCGCTCCACGCCGTACTTCTCCGCTGCTTCCAGCAGCCAGCCTGTTGCCAGGATGTTGGTCTTGACTGCTTCGTCGGGGTGAGACTCCAGCAGCGGCAGATGCTTGAGCGCGGCGGCGTGGAAGACCACCTGCGGTCGGCGTTCGGCGAAGAGCCGGTCGAGCGCCGGACGGTCGCGTATGTCGAGGAGAATTAGATCGTCGCCATCGAGCAACGCGCGCCCCTCGATGGACAACTGGACGGCGTGCAGCGCGGACTCGTCGCGGTCCAGCTTCATGAGCTCCGCCGGTGCGTAGCGGGCGACCTGCCGACACAGCTCGGAGCCGATGGAGCCACCAGCGCCGGTCACCAGGACCCGGCGGCCGGTGAGGTAGCCGGCGATGGAGGCCACGTCGATGTCGACTTCGTGTCGGCCCAAGAGGTCTGCTTCGGTGATGTCGCGGATGTCGCTCTCCGCGATCCGGTCGGCGAGCAGCTCCGCCAGCGGCGGGAGGACCTTGAGCTCCAACTTGGCGGCGTTGGCCAGATCGGTGAGCTCGCCGATGAGTTGTCCACCGGCGCTCGGCAGCGCTACCAGCAGGGCGTCAGCCTGGTAGCGGTGTGCGGCATCACCGATCGCGAAACGGTTGCCGGCGACCGGCACTCCGAGGATGCGCAGGCGACGGCGCCGCGGGTCGTCGTCGAGCAGCGCGACGGGCAGGTAGCGACTTTCCGGGTTGCGCAGCATCGCCTCGACAACCTGGACGCCGGCTTCACCCGCGCCGAAGACGAGCAGCCGGGTGATCTCTTCGCCGCTCGGTCGAAGTCGTCGGTCGAGCAGCAGCCGCCAGCCGTAGCGGACTCCGCCCATGAGCACGAAGGCGATCACTCCGGCGATCAGCGGCACGCTCAGCGGGACGAGTCGAGGGCGCCCGGAGGAGAGGGAGAGGGCGAACAGCACGAGCGATACGCCGACCGTGGCAGGAGCAAGGACGGCCACCTCGTCGAAGGAGCCGAAGCGCATCAACCCCCGGTAGAGCCCGCTGACCAAGCCGAGCCCGATCTGCAGGATGGCTGCGGCCGCGATCGCGACCGCTAGACGCGAACTCCACACTGCGGAGGGCGCGAGGTCGTAGCGGGCCAGCATGGCGAGCACCAGCGCCACGGCCCAGGCCAGCACGTCGAGAGACACTTGCAGCGGCAGCCGGTGCCGCCCCAGGAGGTGGAGACTCCACGCCTGCCGGTCGGAACGCAGGTGCTGGGCTCTCCGCGATGCAGTGGACAGCTCGAAGCCCCCTTGCCACGTACAGTGATTGAATTCCTACCAGGCGTATCCATAGTCGTCTGACTGGCTGTAGTCGTCAACTCACAGCATGCAAGGCAACCCGCGTGGTGTCACGTAACGCGTATGCTCTGCTACGGTTCGTACTCACCCATCTGGGTGCCGGCGATGCGGTCATGACCAAGGGCGGGCTAGCACTGTGTCCGTCGCCGAGCCGTCGGCCGACGCCCGGCGGGAGCAGG
>JBBSMJ010000106.1:0-5283 GCA_038233235.1 Actinomycetes bacterium
AACCTGGCCCTCGTGTGGCGCTCGGCGGCCGCCGAGGGCTCAGCCTCGATCACTGCCCTGCGCAAGCGCTTGGCGAGCTGGGCTACCGACTGCCGGTGCGCCTCGGGCAGCACGGCAGCCTCCACGGTGGCGCACCCTGCGGGGTCCAGCGGCTCGGTGAGCTCGACCACGGCGCGCGCGTGCGCCACGGTGATCGAGCCCTCGGCCAGCGCCACGTAGGTGTCCGGCAGCCGCGGCCGCCAGGGCTGGCCACTGGGCTGGCCACTGTCGCGGTCATCGGCGTCCGCGGTGGGCTCGGGCGGACCTGGCCCGCCACACAACGCCCGGGCCAGGGACAGCCGATGGCGCATGCTCGCCGGAGACAGCCGCAAGGCCGCCCCTACCTCCTCGCGCGTCCACTGAGCGGCCTCGAGTTCCGACAGTGAGCGACGGAACGGATCGGGGTCACCGCCGGGACACGTGCCGCCGATTGACGCCAGCGAGCGCAACTGAAGCGCCTCCAACCAGGCTGAGCAGCGCTTGAGCGCGACGACGTGACTCAACCGCTGGTCGTCGTCGAGGTCGGCCGGGTCGAGGCCCGCCAACGCGGCGACAACGCGCGGGGAGGGAGACTGCGCAGCCAGCACAGCCAGTCGCTCACCCGACGCCCGGGAGTCGAGCGCGTCCGCCCCCAGCGCTGCACCACCCGGGTCGGAGTCGAGGGCCGGGCGCGGATGGTCGAGCACCGCCATATCGAACATGAGTTCGAGAGTACGCGGCGCCACCGACAGTTTCGACCGGCGTCCGATCGCCCGACTACGAGTCGCTACTTCTTCTTCAGCGCGTCGGGTTTGTGCACCGCCGTACGACCGCTCTTGTCGCTGCGCACTTCGTACTGCGGCTCGTCCTTGGACGCCTTGACCTTACGACCGCTCGCCTCGGTCTCCTCGGTGATCGTCCGCTCGACCTTCCCGCTAGTCGTGCTGCCGTGGCTCTTCCACTCGACCTCGTCGCCCTTGTGCAGGTTGTCCGTCATGCGCCAACAACTACCCGGGGCAGACCGGTCCCGCAACCGGAGCAGGGCGTCCAGGCTCACCCGCGCGTGGCACCACGGACCGATGCAGGCACGTGACCGGGACGCTCCGGCTGGGTGGACCGGGGGCTGCGCAGATAGAGCCACGACACCACCCCGAGGTACGCCGCCCAGGCCACGATCTGCTCGACGGCCGGACGGGGATCCCAGCCGAAGAACGCCGCCAGGAAGCGGCCGGTCTCCGTGCTGGTGGTGAGCGACTCGATGCCGGTGACGTCGTAGACGTTGTTCCATACGGTGCCGAGGTCGCCGGCGTACTGCAGGTAGGCCACCGACCGGGCGAGCAGGCCGGCGGCGAAGACGATGAGCATGAGACCGGTGACCTTGAAGAAGGTCGCCATGGGTAGTCGCCGCCCACCGAGTACGACGAGATAGCCCAACACGCTGGCGATGGCCAAGCCGATCAGCCCACCGATGAGTACGTCGGCGCCGGACTCCTCTGTTGCGGCAGCGATGAGGAACAGCGCCGCCTCCAGACCTTCGCGGGCCACCGCGAAGAACGCCACCGCGGTGACGGCCGCCTTGACGTTGCCGCCGGAGGAGACCGCGTCGTCGATCTCGTGCTGCAGCTGCCCCTTGATGGCGCGCGCCTGCTTGCGCATCCAGAAGACCATCCAGGTGAGGACGCACACCGCGGTGAGGGTGATGACGGCGAACGCACGCAGCCGGGCCGCGCCGTCCAGCGAGCCGACGGTGAGGTGGATGACCACACCGGCGACGACCGCCAGCACGGACGCGGCCAGCACCCCACCCCACATCGCCCGGGACAGGTCGCTACGGCCTATGCGGCGCAGGTAGGCGTAGACGATGGCGACCACGAGGGCGGCCTCGAACCCCTCGCGCACCATGATGAGCAGAGCGGTCAGCATGACGACCGCCTCGTGTCAGCGGGGGCCGTCACTCGGACCCGGTACCCGAGCCGGAGCCGGAGCCGGACGGGGAGTCCTGGATGCGGGCACCGTCGTCGGAGCACCCGGCGATACCGAGCAGCAGCACGGCGAGGCCGGTGGCGACGGCGAGGGCCGCCCGAGTGGCGGGGCGGTGTGGAGTCGTGATCACGGACTTCCTCCAGTGAGCAAGGTGACAGGGACGGACGAACGGACGGAAGGCGGGCGCGGGTCGAAGGGCACGCGCGGGTCGTCGGGCGGGCGGGGGCGCGCGGAGCGCCAACCGGCCACGGCCAGCCCACCCATGGCGGCCACCCACGCGACATGGCGGATCCAGAGGCCGGACCCACCCGCGCGGTAGTCGGGCAGCAGCAGCCGGCGTACGGCATACAGCGGGTCGTCGACTCCCTCGAAGCCGACCACCCAGGTCAGCTCACCGACCCAGCCGTCGACGAGCAGCGCGGCGTACGTAGCGACGCCGGCGAGGCCGAGCAGCAGACCGGCCACCAGGACGGGACGGGGAGCGCGAGAGAGCCACCACACCACCGCAATCACGGCCAGCGGCAACACGACGACGACCTGCCGCCCGGGCCACCAGAAACCGTGCATGGTTAACGCTGGGAAGGTGGCCACCAACCATCCGACGCCCAGCGGCGCCACCAGCGCCGCCCATCCGCGGGGCCGGGCGCGGCACAACGCGGCGACAGCGGGTACGGCGAGCAGCCAGGCCGGCTGCCAGGCGAGCAGCCCGTAGCCACGGTCGACGAGCAGGCCGACCAACCGCAGGCTCCGGCCGGCGTAGTCGGGGTCGGTACCGATCACGGACAGCTCGCCGGCCGCGGTGAAGTGGTCACCGCTGGCATAGACGGTCCAGCCGCCCCAGACGATGCGGTGGACGACCACGTACGCCGCCGCGCAGGCGCCCAACCCGGCCGCTGTCAGCGCCGCGGCTCGGGCGCGCCCGGACCGCAGCAGCAGGACCAAGCCGGCGGCGGCGAGCACCGCGGCGACGGGTACGTACTTCACCGAAAGCCACGGCAAGGCGACAACGGACGCCGTGAGCACCGCCAGACCCCCCGCGTGCATTCGCCCGGTCACAGCCACGATGCCCACTAGGACGGCCAGCGCGGCCGGAAGCTCGGGATAGACCTGCTGGCCGTAGACGGCTAGCGGCGCGGAGGTGGCCGCGATAGCCACCCCGGCGGCGGCCAACGGCAGCGGGACCGCGAAGCGGCGTACGGCGAGCCACAACGCCAGCGCGGCGACCACGCCCGCAAGCAGCGCGAGCTGGATCTTGGCCGCAACCCAGCCGCCGAGTGCGATGGCGGGGGCCAGCAGCAGCGGCAGCAACGGGTCGTGCGGGCTCAGCTGCCGCCCATCGGCGCGGGCCGCGGTCTGCACCGGCGGCTGCGCGTCGGCGTAGGGGGACCAGCGGCGGGCGGCCAGTTCGTCGGCAATGTCGAGGTCACCGTCCTCGGCGAGGCTGAGCGCACTGAGCAGGTATTGCGGCTCGTCGACAGCCGCCGCGGCGCCGTACGTCGAGCGGACGCCGATCCCGGCTGCAGCAGCCAACGTGGCCGCCACCGCGACCACCAGCAGGGCGGCTGGGAGCCCGCGCCTCCATACCGCGGGAGGGAGGTCACTCATGTGACGAGGACCGGCTGGCGGGGCGGGGCGGCGGCCTGGCTAGCGGCGGCCTGGCTGGCGACGAGGTCGAGCAGGTCGGTCCGCGGGACGTACCCGAGCAACGCCCGCAGCCGACGGGTGTCGGCGAGGGTGTCGGCTGGTTCCACCCGCTCCGCCGGGACGATCACGGTGCGTACGTCGATATCGAGGGCGGCGCCGACCGCGGCGACCAGGTCCCGGAGCGGGCGACCCACACCGGTACCCACGTTGACGGTGCCGGGTGTGCCACCCGCCGCCAGATCGCGCAGCACGCGCACGACGTCGCGAACGTCGGTGACGTCGCGAGTGCGGTCGAGGGAGCCCAGCACGCGGAGCGGTCGGTCGGTGCGGGCGGCCGCCAGCCAGCTCGCCAGCGCCATGTCGGGGCGCTGGCCTTCGCCGGCGACGGTGAAGGGGCGTGCCACCACGACGTTCCCGCCCGCGGCGGCGCGGCGCGCACACAGCTCCTCGACTGCCACCTTGCTTCGCGCGTAGCCACCCAACGGCCGAACAGGGTCGTCCTCGACGCTCGGCCGGCCGGGGGCACCGGGGGCGCCGCCGTACACCGACGAGGAGGAGGTCACCACCAGCGGAGTCCGGCGCGGAACGAGGGCGAGCACCCGGGCGGTCGCCAGCACGTTGTCGCGGTGGCGCGCCCAGGCCACGGCGGCCCCGCGGTCGCGGACGCCCGGGCAGCCGGCCAGGTGGAAGACGGTGTCCGCGCTCGCCAGCGCCTGCCGGATGCCGTCGTCGCGGTCGAGCAGGTCGGCGGTGATGACGTCGAGACCGGCGGTGGCCAACCCGACGTACAGGCGTCGGTCGAGCGCGGTGACCGTCTCGCCGTCGGCGAGCAGCGCGCCGGTGAGAGCGCGTCCGAGGAACCCGGCGGCTCCGGTGACGACGACGTGCACGTACTCCCCCGCTGATCTACGCCCGACTGGACCCTTTGGTTAGGTAAGCCTTACCTTGCTTGCCGACATACCTTGCTTGCCGACAGGGGGTGACGTCAAGTGCGGAGGCGACTGGTGGGTCGAAGCAGCGTGCCGTCGGGCCGGGTGCTGTCGGGCCGAGCTGTGCCGGGCCGAGTGCGGTTGGTTGCCGGGCTGATGCTGTTCGTGCTCGCGGCCGGCTACCTGGCGGGGGTCGCGGAGGCTGGAGCGTTGACATCGACTCTGCGCTCAACGCTCGATGCGCCGCTCCTGCTCACCGTTGCCCTCGCCTGCTACGCCGCCGCGTTCGGCCTGCGCGCCTGGGCGTGGACCCGCGTGCTACCGGGCCTGTCGCGCGGGCAGTCCTGGGCGGCGCTGCACGTGGCCGCCCTGGGCAACCACCTGCTGCCGCTGCGGCTGGGCGAGGTGCTGCGGGTGACCAGCGTGCTGCGGCGTACGGACCTGCCGGCCGCACCGGTGACCGCGTCGGGGATCGGCCTGCGGCTCACTGACGTGCTGGCGATCCTCGGGCTGGCCGCGCTGGCCGCGCCCGCACTGCTCGCCGACGTGGCGGGCCGCTGGCTGGTGACCGCCACTGCGGTCCTGGTGCTGGCGGCGGTGGGTGCGCTGGTCTGGGTACGCCGGCTGGCCCTGCCCCTGCCCGGACCGGCCGTCGTCACCGCCACCGTGATGTCCTGGGCGCTCGAGGCGTGCGTCGTGTGGGCGGTGG
>JBBSMJ010000107.1:0-5252 GCA_038233235.1 Actinomycetes bacterium
CGTCGAGCTGGCCGTCGGTGTCTTCCTCGAGATAGCGCTCCCGCAGTGAGACCGTGCCGGCGATGGAAGCGCCCGCTTGTTCGAGCATCACGGCGACGTCGCTGACCAGCGGGCCCTCGGCGCCCGGGGCGGCCACGATCAGCACGGAGCGGTCATCCAGCCGACCGTCGACGATGCGCGGGGCGATCTGTTCAGCGAAGCCCTCCCCCGCGCGGACTTGCTGCTCCAGGTTGACAATGTCCTCTCGCAAGTCCTGCCGGTCGTTGCGGAGGTCCTGTGTGATCTGCTCGCCGCCGCGCAGGATCGGGGCTTTGAGCGTGGCGGAGCCGAGGACGATGCCGACCGCCAGGGCGAGGAACACCGCCACGATGGAGACCACGTGGTAGCGAAAGTCGATCAATTGAGCAGTTCCCGGAGGGCGAAGGTGAGGTCATCCCACCACGCGCCCAGATAGGTGAGGTAGATGCGGCCGGTCGTGGAGACGCTGAGCGCAATGGCGAGGGTCAGCAGGGTGGCCAGGATGAGCAGCAACAGGGACGAGGTGGAGATGCGGCTGCGATAGAGCCTGCTCACGCCCTTGGCGTCGACCAGCTTGCTGCCCACCCGCAGCCGGGTGAGGAATGTGCTGGCCATGCCGGCCCGTCCCTTGTCGAGGAACTCGACGAGGGTGGCGTGAGTGCCCACCGCAACGATGAG
The DNA here is from genome assembly GCA_038233235.1 of Actinomycetes bacterium. Classification (GTDB taxonomy): domain Bacteria; phylum Actinomycetota; class Actinomycetes; order JBBSMJ01; family JBBSMJ01; genus JBBSMJ01. Next base: position 697 of record JBBSMJ010000107.1, read on the forward strand.
GCTCGCCCCCTTGCTGTCGGCGAGCAGCATGGCAACGTCCTCGCTGGTGCCCGCGGCGGGAAAGAGCGTCGCCTCGAGGCCCAGGCTCTCCACCCGGGCGAGGCCGGGGGCGCGTCCGTCGCGGTAGGCGTGCACGACCAGCTCGGCACCGCTGGCCAACGCGGCGTCGGACACCGAATCCATGTCCCCGACGATGACGTCGGGGCGATACCCCTCCTCCAGCAGCGCGTCGGCGCCCCCGTCGACTCCGACGAAGACCGGCCGGTACTCGCGGATGTAGGACCGCAGCACCTTGAGGTCCTCCCGGTAGTGGTAGCCCCGGACCACGAGCAGCACGTGGCGACCTTCGAGCGCTGTACGGATGTGGGGCACGCCGACACCGTCGAGGAGGAGCTCGCGCTCCCGACGCAGGAACTCCATCGTGTTGCCGGCGAACGCCTCCAGTTGGACGGCAAGCCCGGCGCGGGCGTCCTCCATCGCCTGGGCGACCGAGGCGATGGACTGCTCGACTCCGCGGGCAATAGGCACCTCACCGGCGTACAGCACACCACCGGAGAGCCGGACCCGGTCGCCTTCACCCACCCGGACGAAGACCTCAGGGTCGACGTCGTCGACCAGCGGAACGCCGGCTCGTACGAGGAGCTCCGGGCCTAGGTTGGGGTAGCGTCCGCTCACGCTCGGCGCAACGTTGACCACGGCGGCGACCTGGCAGCCGATGAGGGTTTCCGCGCTCACCCGGTCGAGGTCGATGTGGTCGATGATCGCCACGTCACCCGGGCGTAACCGCTTCGTCAGGTTCTTCGTCCGCCGGTCCAGCCGAGCCGACCCTACGACGCCGGGTAGGTCCGGCGTCCGATGGCGGCGCAGCGTGAGCATCTTCATCTCTCCTCATCCTGCCACGGGAGACGTCTTACGCGGTCCGCCGCGACACGCCTGGCCCGCCGGGGATGCCCGCTCCGCTGCCGCCAGCAGCTCCTCGGCGTGCGCCTGCCCGGAGAGGGAGTCGCTGAGTCCGGCGAGCATGCGGGTCAGCTCGCGGACCCGCGCGGGACGGTCCAGCCCGCGTACGCCGGTGGCCACCACCCGCCCGTCACCAGAGCGTTCGACGAGCAGGTGGCGGTCGGCGAAGGCAGCGACCTGCGGCAAGTGGGTGACGACGACGACCTGGGCGGTGCGGGCCAGCCGGGACAACCGTCGGCCGACCTCGACCGCCGCCGCACCGCCGACGCCGGCGTCGACCTCGTCGAAGACAAAGGTGGGCACCGGGTCGCCGCCGGCGAGCACCACCTCGACCGCCAGCATCACCCGCGACAGCTCGCCGCCGGATGCGCCGCGGTGCAGCGGCCGCGCCGGCGCTCCGGGGTAGGGCTGCAGCAGGAGCTCGATGTCGTCGACTCCCTCCGGTCCTGGCGCCTGCCGAGGGGTTACCTGAACGTGGACCGCAGCACCCGCCATCGCCAAGCCGGTGAGTTCACCGGTGACCGCGTGCGCCAGCCGCTCGGCGGCGGCGGTCCGCGCGGCCGTCAGCGGTGCTCCGACCGCGGTGAGCTCCGCCCGCAGCGCCACTTCCTCGGCGGCGAGAGCGCCGGCTCGCGCGTCGACGCCGTCGAGCTCGGCGAGGCGCTGCTGCGCGGCGCTGGCCCACTCCAGCACTCCGGCGATTCCGTCGCCGTACTTGCGGGTGAGCGCCGTCACCGTGGCCCGCCGCTGCTGCACCGCCGCGAGCCGGGCGGGATCGGTCTCGACGCCGGCACCATAGGAGGCGAGGTCGCCGACCACGTCCGCGAGCTGGTAGCCCGCCTCGGCCAGCCGCTTCGCCAGGTCGGCGAGCTGCGGATCGTACGCAGCGGCGGCCTCCAGCGTGGACTGGGCGCCGGCAAGGAGGCTGTGCACGTCCGCGCCGTCCCCACCGTAGTCCGCCGGTTCGCCGCTGAGAGCAGAGCGGGCGGTAGCCGCCGCTGACTGCAGCGTCTCCGCGTGCGCCAGCCGCTCCTCCTCCCCGGCGAGAGCGGCGTCCTCTCCCGGTTGGAGGGCCGCGGCGCTGATCTCGGCTACGCCGAAACGCAGCATGTCCGCTTCCCGCATCCGCTCGCGGGCCTGCCCGCTGACCTCCCCCGCCGCAGCGGTGACCTCCCGCAGCCGGTCGTACGCCGCCGCCCATCGCTGCCGCAGCTCGCCCACCTCCGCTCCGCCGAACCCGTCGACGGCTTTGCGCTGAGTGGCGGGACGCCGCAGCCGCTGCTGATCGGCCTGGCCGTGCACCGCGACGAGATCCTCGGCCAGCTCCCCCAGCAATCCCACCGGCACCGCCCGCCCGCCGAGGTGGGCGCGCGAACGCCCTTCCGCCGACACCGAGCGGCTCACCAGCAAGTCGCCGTCGTCGAGGTCGGCACCGGCCGCGGTCGCCTTTGCGGCGGTCGGCGAGCCGGGTGACACCGCGAAACGGCCCTCGACGAGAGCCCGCGCGGCGCCCCGGCGTACGGCGCCGGGATCGCCGCGTCCGCCCAACAACAGCCAAAGGCCGGTAAGCACCATGGTCTTGCCGGCTCCGGTCTCCCCGGTCAGCACGGTCAGGCCGGGCGACAGCTCCAGCACAGCGTCGTCGATGACGCCCAGCCCGCGGATGCGCATCTCCACCAGCACGCGGTCGAGCGTAGGCCGACGGCTGCTACCCGCCGGGCAGCCTCGCCGGGTCATCGCCCGAGGCTTCGGCACTCCCCCGCCAGCCGTGCACCGGCAGCGCGAACTTGGCGACCAGCCGGTCGGTGAAGGGCCGCTGGTTGAGCCGGGCGAGCCGGACCGGCTGCGCACCTCGGCGTACCTCGACGCGAGCGCCGGCAGGCAGCTCGCTGCTGCGCCGCCCGTCGCACCACAGCACGCCGCCGGCGGTCTCCGGCACCACCTCGAGGGCGAGGAGAGACGTCGGGGCGGTGACGAGCGGGCGGGCGAACAGCGCGTGAGCGCTGATGGGGACCAGGAGCAGCGCCTCCACCTCCGGCCAGACGACCGGACCGCCCGCGGAGAACGCGTACGCCGTCGAACCGGTTGGCGTCGCGCAGACGACCCCGTCGCAGCCCCAGCGGGACAGCGGACGTCCGTCGACCTCGACCACCACCTCGAGCATGCGCTCGCGCGCCGCCTTCTCCACTGACGCCTCGTTGAGCGCCCAGTGGTCGGCCACCCGCCGGCCCGCCATGCTGACCTCGATGTCGAGGGTCATCCTCTCCTCGACGTCGTAGGACTCCTCGACGACCCGGTCCACCGTTGCCACCAGGTCGGCGCGCTCGGCCTCCGCGAGGAAGCCGACGTGACCCAGGTTGACCCCCAGCAGCGGAGTGCCGCTGGGACGGGCCAGCTCGGCCGCCCGCAGCAGTGTGCCGTCGCCGCCGAGTACGATGGCGAGCTCGCAGCCGTCCACCGCCGCGGGCGCCATGGGGACCCGGACCACCGCGCCGGGCGGTACGCCGAGCGGACCGTCACCGGACAAGAACGCGCTGGCTTCGGACTCCGGCACCCGCACCGAGAGCCCGGCCGCGGCGAGCTGCCGGAGCACCAGCTGGGCGCTGCGCACCGCCGCCGGTCGGCCGGTGTGGGTGACCAGCAGTACGGTGCGCGGGCCGGTCACGCCGGTCCCTCCGCCACCGCCCGCAGGACCGCCGCGGGGTCCGCGGACGAGGCACCCGCCTGCAGCCAGAGGAAGTACTCCACGTTGCCCGCCGGCCCGGGCAGCGGGCTGGCTACGACACCGCGGGTCCCGAGCCCGTGCGCTGCCGCCGCGGCGGCGACGTCGAGGACCGCCGCCGCCCGCAGCTGCGGGTCGCGGACGACGCCCCCGGCGCCCAACCGTTCCCGACCGACCTCGAACTGTGGCTTGACCATGAGCAGGTGGTCGGCGTCCGGTGTGGCACAGCGGCGCAGCGCGGGGAGCACCAGCCGGAGGGAGATAAAGGACAGGTCGGCGACAGTGAGCTGCACCGGAGGACCCACCTGCGCAGGCGTCAACTCGCGCACGTTGGTGCGATCCAGCACACGGACGCGCGGGTCGTTGCGCAACGCCCACGCCAGTTGGCCGTAGCCGACGTCGACCGCGACGACGTGAGCGGCTCCCCGCCGTAACAGCACGTCGGTGAACCCGCCGGTCGACGCACCGGCGTCGAGGCAACGGCGGCCCTCGATCGCGGGGCCTGCCGGGTCGAGGGCGTCGAGGGCCCCGCCGAGCTTGTGACCGCCGCGCGAGGCGTACGTCGGGGCGGTCCGCTCCTCCCGAATGACGATCGGTGCGCCGGGCTCCACCGCGGTGGCCGGCTTCGCGGCCAATCGCCCGCCGACGCTGACCCGCCCGGAGGTCACCAGCGCCGAAGCCTGCTCACGGCTGCGGGCCAACCCCCGCCGGACCAGCTCCGCGTCCAGCCGCGTACGGCGCACCGCTGGTCACCCGCAGCCGACATCAGCGGTCGGCGAGAGCGTCCTGCAGCCCCCGGTGCACCGCCTCGTAGACAGCTGGGTGCGCGGAGACCGGCAGGCGGTCCAGCTCCGCCAGCCTAGCCAAGGCGTCC
>JBBSMJ010000108.1:0-5249 GCA_038233235.1 Actinomycetes bacterium
CATGGCGCGGACTCTAGCGCCGGCTCCGTCATGCGGTAGCCGACCGTGCGCGATGGGATGCACCGGGCGGGACCTGATGCGCCGGCTGCACCGCAGCCATCTGGCCTCAGCTCAGCAGTGCCGCGGGTTTCCGCCTACGAAGGGCTGCAGCGCCGCGTACTGGTGTTGAGCGCCAAGCTGGCTGACGAGCGGCGTCATGTGGAGTTGACCCGCTTGCGTGGACACCTCGTTGCTGCGGCCTGAGGGTCAGGCTGCAGGGCTGACAGTGTGCATTGTGTCGCTCTCGTGCGCGCGCTTGGCCTCGCACGCTGCGGGCGAGATTGCCCGAGCGCGGAGTGCCGGCGGCGGGATGTTGTAGAACGTCTCGAGGCGAGGTAGTCGAAGACCGCGAGCTTGGCCTCACGTCGGGTCGCGAACCGGCCGTGGGGCTGCTGGTCGAACAGATCGCACTCGAGGGTCGCGAACACGTCGTAGGTGTAGTCGGCGACCGCGAGGGGTGCGGTGGTGCCGGCGAGGGAGTAGCGGACGACGTTGTCGTTGCGCCCGGCGCACAGCAGGATCGATGGTGGGGGAGTGCCGGTCGGGGACGCGCAGGTTCGCGTCTACCCAGCTGACGTAGAAGCCGAGTTGGCCGAGGTGCTCGGGGGCGAACCGGCCGACCTTGAGCTCGAGGACGACGAAGCGGGACTGCGCCCAATTGAAGAAGAGCAGGTCGATGGAGAAGTCGTCGCCGTCGACCGCGAACTGGTACTGCCGGCCGACGAACGCGAATCCGTGGCCGAGCTCAAGCAGGAACGCCTGCAGCCGGTCGACCAGTGCGGTCCCAGGTCGCGCTCGGCGACCGGCCCAGTGAGGTCGAGGAAGTCCAGGACGTAGGGGTCGCGAGTGAGCTGCTGGGCCAGCTCGGAGTCCGCGGCGGGCAGCTGGTCGGTGAAGTTCGACGGGGCGGCGCGCATGTCGGGAAAGGCCGGCTCACAGGTCGATCGAGAGCCGGTCGATGACCCGGGTGCCCCAGCCCTCGACCTGCTGGCGGTTCAGGATCGCGTGCCCGAGCCGCCAATAGAGCCCCAGCAGCTCGGTTGTTGACCGCCCGCTGGGCCCGCCACCGGGAGCTGGCCACGGTCCGCTTGAGGTTCTCGAGCAGCTCCGGGTAGTCGGCCGGCAGGGGCAGGTCGGGGTCGGTCACCGGCCCAGGCTCACAGGACGCCAGCTTCCGTGGAGGCGAGCTCGCCCGCCGGGACCGCAGGCGAGTCGCTGTCTCGAAGAGCGCGGTAGATCGTGGCGCGGGAGACGCCGTAGCTGCGGACCAGCTCCGAGATCGACTCCCCGCTGCCGCGCAGCGCGCGCACCTGTCCGGCCTGGGTCGGGGTCAGCTTGGGTGGCCGGCCGGTGTGCCGGCCGCGGAGCCGGGCGGCCTCACGGGCGGCGGCGGCGCGCTCATGCATCAGCTCACGTTCGTAGCCGGCCAGGGCAGCGAAGATGCCAGCGAGCATCCGTCCCGTGGGGGTGGAGTAGTCGATGCCCTCGCGCAGGGAGCGCAGCAGCACCCCGGCCTCGGTCAGCGTCTCCACGGTGCGGATCACCCCGGACAGGGACCGGCCGAGCCGGTCCAGGGCAATGACCACCACGGTGTCTCCGGAGCGGACGTAGTCGAGCAGCGCCGCCAGCCCTGGCCGGTCCTCCCGGACCCCGGACAGCTTGTCGCTGAACACCCGCTCACAGCCGGCGGCCGCCAGCGCGTCGCGCTGTTGGTCCAGCGACTGGTGGCCGGTGCTCACCCGGGCGTAACCGACGATCGACATCTTGGGAGTGTCGCAGAAGTCGGCGCAGCCGCCGCCCGCGACGCGCCGGGTTTCGCACCTACTTGTGACACACGCGCCGGTGGGCGAAGCGGCGCTGCTGCCACGCCGGCGGTGTCTCACCGGACCCTGTGTCATATCCAAGGAAGTGGGACGGCTGGTGATCGTGTGCCGCATGACGCCCGGCGAGCGGGACTCCGAATCGGACGGGTCTAACGGACAGGATCGCCAACGCACCCCCGCTGGCCTGCGGCCCTCTCGATAGCCGTTCGCCTTGCGGGACGCGGTCGTTCAGGGCTTGACCTTGCCGCTGCGTCAACTTCTACCGTCGATCACGGCCGGCACCGAGCCGGCTGGAGCAAGGAGGCTGGCATGGCGTGGTCGATCGCCGAGGTGGCCCGGACGTCGAAGGTGACGTCGCTGCGGCACTACGACGACGTCGGTCTGTTGCGACCGGCGTACGTCGGCAGCAACGGCCACGCCTCGCGCTACAGCCTATTCTGCCCTTCTGTGACTTCTCCTGCGCGCGAAGCGGCGTTCTTCGACCTCGACAAGACCGTCATCACCAAGAGCAGCACCCTGGCCTTTGGTCGCCCGTTCTACAAGGGAGGTCTGGTCAACCGTCGGGCTGTGTACAAGAGCGTCCTGGCGCAGCTCGTCTACTACCTGCGCGGAGCGGACGCCGACACCATGGACAAGGTCCGCGACCAGCTGCGGAAGCTGTGCGCCGGCTGGCCGGTGGAGCAGGTCAACGCGATCGTCGCCGAGAAGGTCCACCTGCTCATCGGTTCGGTCGTCTACGTGGAGGCCCTCGAGCTGTTCGACGAGCACCGCGCCGCCGGGCGTGAAATCGTGATCGTCAGCAGCAGCAGCGAGCACGTGGTGCGGCCCATCGGCGAGTTGCTCGATGTCGACCACGTCATCGCGACCCGCATGACGGTCGTGGACGGCAGGTACACCGGGGAGATCGAGTTCTACGCCCATGGGGAGAGCAAGGCCGAAGCCATGCGCGAGTTCGCCGCGGAGCGCGGCTACGACCTCGAACAGTGCTGGGCGTACGGCGACTCGACGACCGACCAGGCGATGCTCGAAGCAGTCGGCAACCCGACGGCCGTCAACCCCGACAAGAAGCTGCGGCAGCGGGCCGAGAACTCCGGCTGGCCGGTGCTGGACTTCCAGAAGAAGGTCCGGGTCCGGCCATGGCATCGCCCCCACCCGGGCAAGGCCGCGGTGTACGCGCTGGTGGGGCTGGCCGCAGTGGCCTCCGGCCTGGCGTGGGAGACGCGTCGCCGGCGGGCGTGACGCGGTCACAGTGTCGCTTGCCGCAAACCGGGCCGGCGGCATAGAGAACAGACAGGGCCACCGCTTGCGGGCGGACTAGTGCTGCTGTGCTGTCACCAGCCTTGCTCAGGCGCTGACCGGTTGGCGCGGCCCTGAGGATCTGATCATAGGCGAGGACGCGAGGGGCGTGGACCGTGCGGGGCTCGAGCCAAGCGGTTTCTGACGCCGTTGCAGAAGTACGAGATCCAGGCTGAGGCCGGGCGTGCACGCTCCTGATGGGTTACCGGGGGTAACAGTTGGCGCCAGGCTGCCCGTCCCGGCGGGCGCTGTCAACACCGCTGCTGGAACCGCACCGGCGGGCGGCTGTCCCGCCCGTGCTGCCAGACTCGGGTAATGGCTTCCGTGACCTACGCCGAGATCACCGTGCACGGCCATGTCGTCAGCTTCGCCGAGTCAGGTGTCGAGTCCGGCGGACCCGTGGTGGTGCTCGTGCACGGGATCGCCTCGCAGGCAACGCACTGGCAGGCGGTGATGGAGCGGCTCGGGCAGAGTTGTCACGTAATCGCGCCGGACCTGCTGGGCCACGGGCGCTCAGCCAAGCCGCGCGGCGACTACTCCCTCGGCGCCCACGCCTGCGGCATCCGGGATCTGCTGGCCGCCCGCGGACACGATCGCATCAGCCTGGTCGGGCACTCCCTCGGCGGCGGGATCGCGATGCAGTTCGCCTACCAGTTCCCCGAGCGGGTGGAGCGGCTCGCCCTGGTGTCATCGGGCGGCCTGGGCAAGGAGGTCAGCGTCTTCCTGCGCGCCGCCACCCTGCCCGGCGCAGACCTCGTCCTGCCGCTGCTCACCAGCAGCTGGGTGCGCTGGACGGGAGCGCAGGGCCGGCGCCTGCTCGGCCTGGCCCGCGTCCCCGTCCCCACCGGCCTGCAGGAGTGCCTGGCCGGTTTCGGCTCGCTGTCCGACCGGGACGGCCGCGCCGCCTTCGTCCACACCGCCCGCAGCGTGCTGGACCCGGCCGGGCAGCGCGTCGACGCGCGGGACCGGCTCTACCTGGCGGCCGACCTGCCGCTACTCGTGGTCTGGGGGCGCAAGGACGCGATCATCCCGGTCGCGCACGGGGAGTCGTTGGCCGAGTCGGTGCCCAGCACCACGCTCGAGGTCTTCGAACAGTCCGGGCACTTCCCGCACCTCACCGAACCCGAGCGCCTCGCCGAGGTCCTGGCCCGCTGGGTGCAGGCCACCCCTGCCGTGCAGATGGACCCGGCGTCGCTGCACTCCCGGCTCAACCAGCCCACCGGCGCCTGAGCGCCCACCGCACCCAGCCCACCCCCAGCGGGCTGGCTCGATCAGCAGCCGGGACGCCAGCGCGTCGAGCTGACGGACACGGCCGAAGGTGAACGAGCGCAGGAACGTCCCCAACGTCGAAGGTGCCCAAATCCCGTCGAACAGCCGCTTCATCCCGCAGTACGCCCAGATCAGCATCGACCCTTCGCTGACCCAGCTGCGTGCGATGCGCTCCAGCCGCGCCGCCGGCTGACCTCCCGCTCCAAGACGAGATCCGTCCCGGTCACCGATCCCGTGCGGGACACACCGGTGCCCGTAGTTCGTTACCGCGCCTGAACCGCGGAGACGCCTGGGGCTGGTCCGTCCCGGCCGGTCAACTCCGCCGGACGGTGAGCATGTAGCAGCCGTGGACAACGTTGCGGGTATGGAGGAACGCCACCGCCGGATCCGCGAGCAGTCGCTCAGCTGCAGCGACGTGGTCCTCCCCGGCCTCCACCAGTTCCCCGCCGATGATCGCCCCGCCCTCGTCGTACGCCCGCAGGACCTGCCGCCGCGGCAGCCAGTCCCGCGGGTACTCCGAGGAACCGGGGCCGGCGCAGCCGTCGGCGTGCAGGAAGACCGGCTCGGTCTCGGCGTACGCCCCACGGGGCCCAGGCGGGGCGACGGACACCAGCGCGACCCGCTCGCCCGGCCGACTGTCCCGCAAGCAGCAGCGCAGCGGAGCGCCGCCTTCGTCGTCGTCCCAGGTGCGCTCGGCGCCGTCGCCAGGCAGGGGTGGGGAGCGCCACGCCTCTCGGCGGTGGCGCTGAGTGCGGCGGACTCGACTCGGGGTGTCGTGATGGACCGGGCCGCGGGGCGAGCAGTCTGGGTGTGCGAACGCCG
>JBBSMJ010000109.1:0-5239 GCA_038233235.1 Actinomycetes bacterium
GCGCCTTTCCGCGTGCGCGCGACAGCGCCGCGACGGCAGACGACAAGGCAGGAGCCTGAGGTGTACGCGATCGTGCGCGCTGGCGGCCGGCAGGAGAAGGTCGCGGTCGGCGACGTCTTCGAGCTGGACCGGGTGACCGGCGACCCGGGCACCACCTTCGAGCTGCCGGCGCTGCTGGTCGTCGACGGAGAGACCGTGACCAGTGACGCGGACACGCTGTCCGGTGTGACCGTGACTGCCGAGGTGGTCGCGCACACCAAGGGACGTAAGATCGATCTGCTGAAATACAAGAACAAGACCGGTTACCGCCGCCGCCAAGGGCACCGTCAGCAGCACACCCAGGTCCGCGTGGTGGGCATCGACGGAATCGACGGCGCCGACGGCGCTACCGATACCGCGGCCGAGTAAGTTCGCAACACCGACGAGGCGACGAGGCAGGGAGCAGAGCAGATGGCTCACAAGAAGGGTGCGTCGTCGACCCGCAACGGGCGCGACTCCAACGCCCAGCGGCTTGGCGTCAAGCGCTTCGGCGGCCAGCTGGTCAACGCGGGGGAGATCATCGTGCGGCAACGAGGCACGCACTTCCACCCCGGGTTCAACGTGGGTCGGGGCAAAGACGACACGCTTTTCGCGCTGACTGCCGGCGCCGTCGAGTTCGGCAGTCGCCGAGGTCGCCGAGTCGTCAACATCGTCACCGCCGGATAGCGGGTAGCCGGGGGAAGAGCATCCGGCAAGGAGGCGTCCGTGGCGACGTTCGTGGACCGAGCGTTGTTGCACGTGGCGGCCGGCGATGGGGGCGACGGCTGCGCGTCGGTGCATCGCGAGAAGTTCAAGCCGCTCGGCGGACCGGACGGCGGCAACGGTGGCCGCGGTGGTGACGTCGTCCTCCTCGTCGACGCCGGAGTGACCACACTGCTGGACTATCACCGCCGCCCCCATCGCCGGGCGGACAGCGGTCGACCCGGCCAAGGTGGCCACCGCAGCGGTGCCAACGGGGGCGACCTCGTCCTTCCGGTCCCCGACGGCACCGTGGTCACTGCACCGGACGGAGAGCTGCTCGCCGATCTGGTCGGCCACGGCACCCGACATGTCGTATTCGCAGGGGGCCGTGGCGGTCTCGGCAACGCCGCCCTCGCATCACCCCGAAGGAAGGCGCCAGGCTTCGCGCTGAAGGGCGAGCCGGGGGAGTACGGCGACGTCGTCCTCGAGCTCAAGACGGTCGCCGACGTAGCACTCGTCGGCTTTCCCAGTGCGGGGAAGTCTTCGCTGGTTGCGGCGATGTCGGCGGCCCGCCCGAAGATCGCCGACTACCCCTTCACCACGCTGGTGCCCAACCTCGGAGTGGTCAGCGCAGGCGACACCATCTTCACCGTCGCCGACGTACCCGGCCTCATCCCCGGCGCTAGCAGCGGCCGCGGGTTGGGGCTGGAGTTCCTTCGTCACGTCGAGCGGTGTGCCGTACTCGTGCACGTACTCGACTGCGCCACACCTGAGCCGGGCCGCGACCCGGTGAGCGACCTCGATGTGATCGAGGCGGAGTTGACAGCGTACGGCGGCCTCGGCGAGCGGCCGCGGATCGTCGTCTTGAACAAGGTCGACGTTCCTGAGGCGCGCGACCTCGCCGAACTCGTCACGCCGACCCTCGAGGAGCAAGGACATCGGGTCTACGCCGTCTCTGCCGCCACGCACGAAGGCCTACGCGCCTTGACGTTCGCGATGTCCGGGCTGGTCGACGCGGCCCGCACTGCGGCGGCACCGGCGGAGCCCGCCGTGGCCGTGCTGCGCCCGCGACCGGCCGACGACGCCGGCTTCAGCGTGGAGAGCGAGGGGGAGGGATTCCGCGTACGCGGTGAGCGCCCCGAGCGCTGGGTGCGGCAGACCGACTTCTCCAACGACGAGGCGGTGGGTTACCTCGCTGACCGGCTGGCCCGGTTGGGAGTCGAACGACGGCTGATCGAACTCGGCGCCGAACCGGGCGTCACCGTCCTCATCGGGGGAGACAACGCCGTCGTTTTCGACTGGGAACCCACCCTGGCGGCCGGTGCAGAATCCCCGCTCGGGCGGCGCGGGAGCGACCTTCGCCTCGAGGGCCGCTGAGCCGTTCTCAGCATCGCCGCAGACGCTGGCCGGCTCCAGGTGGGTTACATGTTGGAAAACACCGGACGCCAGCCCGGGCGAAGTGCTGGGATGTCTCCGGCGTGCGCGGCAAGCAGGGAGGATGCGTGGAGCGGAGATGAAGGCCGAGCAGACAGGGGCGGCCGACGGTGTAGCCCCGATGTGGCACGTGACGCTGACACTTAGCGGCTCCCCGCAGAGCAGTGCGGAAGAGGTGTGCGCCGCCTTGCAGCGGCTGACCCAGGAGCAACCGTTCTTGCTCAGTTGTTGCTACGCGCCTGACCGCGCGGAGCTGCAGTACTGGGAGGAAGCGCGCGAGCTAGAGGACGCTGCCGCACTCGCGCTGCGGCTGTGGGGCGAACACCGCCTTACTGCTGAGCTGCCCCCCTGGCATGTCGTGGGGCTTCAGGTCGTCGATCGCCAGACGCACCACTTGAGTACGGAACGGGGTACAGCCCGCGTACTCGCCCCGCTGGTGCCAGCCGGCCAGCTACGCCGGCTCTGAGGAGCGGGCCGCGCGGCCCGCTCAGCGACCAGCGAGCCAGCCGACCAGCGTCGCAAAGTCCTCCTCGCCCCGCCCATCGCCCTGCGCCTTTGTGGCGGCAACCAGCGCAGCTTCCGTGAGCGAGAGAGCGCGTCTCCCCGCGCGCTCCACCAACTCGAGATCCTTGACCAGCAGGTCGAGGGTGAACGCTGCAGGGCGGTAGCTGTCGCGCTCGAGCATCTCCTTCTTGTAGTGGATCATCCAGCCGAAGGGCCCGGCGGCCAGCGAGGTCAGGGCATCGTTGCGTTCGATGCCCAAGTCGTCGGCCAGCCGCAACGCCTCACCTAGCCCGGCAGCGGTCACGCCGAGGGAGAGGTTGATCACCATCTTCATGGCATTGCCGGAGCCGACCGGCCCGAGGTGACGGATCTTGTCCGGGTCGCCCCACAACTCAAGCAGCGGTCGTGCATCCGCAACGTCCTCCGGTCGGCCACCGACGAGTACGCCGAGCGTGCCCTGCCGGGCCGGCTCGACCGATCCGGCCACCGGGGCGTCGACGTAGCGCAACCCGTACTGAGTGCACTCTGCAGCCAGCTCCCGCGCAGCACGCGGGCCGATGGTCGTGCAGTCGAGAACCAGGACCTCGCGAGCTGCCCCCGACGCGACCCCACCGTCACCGAAGAGCACGTCGCGGCTCGACTCCGGGCCACCGAGCATCAGGACCACCACCTCAGCAGCCCGCGCCGCCTCAGCGGGAGTAGGCGCCTCCCGCGCTCCGGCGGCGAGGAGTTCGTGGGCCCTGTCCGGGGTGCGGTTCCACACGGTGAGCCGATGCCCGGCCGCCACCACGTGCCGCGCCATGGCGGCACCCATCCGTCCCAGCCCGAGCACGGCGACGTCCACAGCTGCTCCCCCCTGCCAGTCGACTGGCCGGCCACTTGGACCTGTCAACCTAAGCCCGGCCCGAGGCGGCCGCCCGCTAGGCTCCCCGGTGTGATCGTCGCAACCACTCTGCTGGGAACGATCGGGCTGGCCGCGACCGGGCTGGCCGCGACCGGGCTGGCGTCCGAGGGCATCGAGTCAGCCGAGCCGGCCGTGCCCCCCTGGCTCACCGGGGTGAGCGTGTTCGCATTCTTGGTGCTGCTTCTCGTGATCACCACCAGGTTCAATCGCGACCGCTGAGCGGGGTCGCGCCGAGCCCGGATCGACTGGGAGCACACGCACTCGCCCCCTAGAGTCGTCGGCTGTGAGCCAGCGGCGGCGCCTCGGCGTTATGGGCGGCACCTTCGATCCCATCCACCACGGTCACCTGGTCGCGGCCAGCGAGGTCGCCGCGCGTTTCGGGCTCGAGGAAGTGCTCTTCGTACCCACGGGAACGCCGTGGCAGAAGTCCCACGCGCGGGTCACCGCCGCTGAGGACCGCTACCTGATGGCCGTCGTGGCGACCGCGTCCAACCCCAGGTTCTCGGTCAGCCGCATCGACGTCGACCGACCGGGCCCCACCTACACGATCGACACCCTGCGCGAGCTGCGTGCTCAGCGCGGAGACGCCGATTTCCACTTCATCACCGGGGCCGACGCCTTGGCGGCCATGCTGTCGTGGCGCAACGCCCGCGACCTGTTCGAGCTTGCCCACTTCGTTGGCGTGACCCGCCCCGGACACCACCTCGCCGACCCTGGCTTTCCCGCCGGCGGGGTGAGCTTGGTGGAGATACCGGCGCTGACCATCTCCTCGACCGACTGCCGCGACCGGGTACGCCGCGGGCTGCCGGTCTGGTACCTCGTCCCCGACGGGGTGGTGCAGTACATCAGCAAGCGGCAGCTCTACCGCGCGGACGACGCGGACAGTGCTGTGGAGTTGCCGCCATGACGGGTGGCCCGGAACGGGCCACCGCCTGAGGTTGATCAGAGTCTCCCGCCGTACGACGGTCTGGCGCCCGTTATCTCGGATTGAGCTCGTCGTACGGCGGGAGATGGTGATCAACTAGCGGTCGACCGGGCCTCGGCCCGCCCTGGCCGCGTCGCTTTGGCCGCGGACTGCGGGGCGCGTGAGAGGCTGTACGGGACCGCATCGCCGACGAGAGAACTCTTGCCTGTGACCGCTACGCCGCGAGCTGTCGAGCTCGCCATCGCCGCCGCTGAGGCCGCGGCGGACAAGCAAGCCCTGGACATCGTCGCCTACGACGTCAGCGAGCAGCTCGTCATCACCGACGTGTTCCTGCTCTGTTCGGGAGCCAACGACCGCCAGGTGCGGTCCATCATCGATGCCGTCGAGGACTCACTGCGCAGTCACGGCGCGAAGCCGGTACGCCGCGAGGGTGAGCGTGAGGGCCGATGGGTGCTGCTCGACTACCTCGATGTGGTGGTACACGTCCAGCACGTCGAGGAGCGCATCTACTACTCCCTCGAGCGGCTGTGGAAGGACTGCCCGCTCGTGCCGCTTCCGCTGCCGACGCCGGACCGGCGGGATCAGGACGCCATGGACGAGGTCGCCGGCTGACGCGGGAGGTCAGCGACGTCAGGAGTCCGGGTAGACTTGCCGCCGCCCAGAGGGCATCCGGGGCTATAGCTCAGTTGGTAGAGCACTTGCTCGGCAGGCAAGGGGTCCGGGGTTCGAGTCCCCGTAGCTCCACCGGAGAA